>JADZDJ010000267.1 GCA_020851115.1 Pirellulales bacterium | reverse complement strand
CCGTTGGCAACGGTCACACGGAAAGTCATTATTCCGATCGTATTCCACGCTCGGATACTTATCGCGGAGTCAACGGACACGTAACAGCCCACGATAGTTCGGCCGACCAACGAAAATCGACGAACTCGCGGGGGGCTGAAAGAATCGTCGAACCTGCTGCGACTGGCTAGCCGCTTGTCGAACTTTTCGGCGAATCCAGGAGTTCGCGATGCGATCTTGAAGGGATTTGTTCCCCATCAGCGGTTCGCATCAACGCCAACAACAAAGTCAATCGCACGTTTGGGACGGTAAACGCCATGCAATCGCAATTTCCATTTGACCCTCGACAGTGCGAAGGTCTCTATGATCCTGCGTTCGAGCACGATGCCTGCGGCGTGGGTTTTGTCGCGAGCCTGCGCGGCGAAAAATCCCACGAAATCGTGCGGCAAGGGCTTGAGATCCTGGTAAATCTCACTCACCGCGGAGCGTGCGGCTGCGATCCACTCACTGGCGATGGCGCAGGTATCTTGATTCAGATGCCGCACGAATATTTTGTGCCTACGATGGCCGAATGGGGAATCCTCCTTCCCGATCGGGGCGATTACGGGATCGGCAACGTATTTTTGCCTCCCGATCCAGCCCAAAGACGACATTGCGAAGAACGCTTACAAGCGATTTGCGCAGAAGAAGGTCAGCAGTTTCTCGGTTGGCACGATGCGGCGGTCGACAACAGCGTGATTGGTCGCACCGCCCGGGAAGTCGAACCGTTTATCCGTCACGCTGTAATCGCCCGCGGTGCTTCCACCCCGCGCGAAATGTTCGAGTGGAAGTTGTACGTCATCCGCAAGCGACACGAGTTAGAGATTCGCGGCAGTAAGTTGTCGCAGAAGAAATACTGCTTTATTTGCACGCTTTCATCACGAGTCATTGTATTCAAAGGCCTCCTGTTAGCCGATCAGGTGGAAAGGTTCTATAAAGCATTGTCGGATGAACGAATCGTCTCGGCGTTGGCGCTAGTGCATCAGCGATACAGCACGAATACCTTTCCCACCTGGGACTTAGCCCATCCGTTCCGATTTCTCGCTCACAACGGAGAAATCAACACGCTCCGCGGCAATGTGAATTGGATGCATGCGCGCGAGAGCATGTTGGCCCATCCGGTCTTCGGCCCCGATTTGCAGAAAATCTGTCCAATTTGTGTCCCCGGCGCAAGTGACTCGGCGATTTTCGATAACGTGATGGAATTGCTCGTCCTCACCGGGCGTTCGCTCTCGGAAGCCATGTCGATGCTGATTCCCGAGCCCTGGAGCGGCCACGAAAGCATGTCGGACGAACTTAAGGCCTACTACGAATATCAAGCCTGCTTGATGGAGCCTTGGGACGGGCCGGCATCGATGGCCTTTACCGATGGCGTCGTCATCGGTGCAACGCTCGATCGGAACGGCTTGCGTCCTAGCCGCTATTGGGTGATGAAGAACGGCCTGGTAGTTCTGGCTTCCGAGGCTGGGGTGCTAAACCTCCCTCAAGATCAGGTGGAACTCAAAGGTCGTTTGCGCCCTGGCCGAATGTTTCTCGTGGATACCGTACAAGGCAGAATTGTCGGCAACAGCGAAATCAAGTCCGAACTAGCGGCGAAACATCCCTATCGGCGGTGGATTTCCGAAAATCAAATCAAACTCGACGATTTGCCGGAACCTGCCGGCGTGAATGGCCATCTCGACGAGCCGCTGGCAAGATTGCAGCGCGCGTTCGGCTACACACTAGAAGACCTGCGAATCATCATTGGTCCGATGGGCTCCGACGGTTATGAACCAATCGGCTCCATGGGCAACGACACGCCGCTGGCAGTCCTCTCGGAGCGACCGCAACTCCTTTACAATTACTTCAAGCAGCTATTTGCACAGGTCACCAACCCGCCGCTCGACGCGATTCGCGAAGAAATCATCACGTCGATGATCACCACGATCGGCTCAGAAGGAAACTTGCTGAACGAAACACCTGAGCAATGTCGGCTTCTGCGGTTGGAAGCACCGGTGATTACGAATGCAGAACTGGAAAAAATCAAGGAATTGAATGTAGATCGCCTTCGCAGCCGTACGCTTTCCCTGTTATTCCCACGTAGCGAAGGCGCGGCCGGCATGGAGCACCGCCTGCAATCGCTTCGCGGCGAAGCTAGCTGCGCGATTGCCGAAGGCATTACGATTTTGGTGTTATCGGATCGCGGCGTAAACCATGACAACGTTGCCATTCCCTCCCTGCTTGCAGTCAGCAACATCCATCACCATCTCATTCGCGAAGGCAGCCGCACGCGCTGCGGCTTGGTGATTGAGACAGGTGAAGCGCGTGAAGTGCATCATTTTGCTTTGCTCACCGCCTACGGGGCTGGCGCTGTGAATCCATACCTAGCGCTGGCCACGCTCGACGATCTGCTGGCGCTGCAATATTTGCCCGACACATTCACGCACAAACAACTGCATAAGAACTACATTAAAGCGGCCGTCAAGGGTGTGCTGAAGGTGATGTCGAAAATGGGCATCTCGACACAGCAAAGCTATCGTGGCGCCCAAATTTTCGAAGCAGTTGGGCTGAATAAAGCATTCGTCGATGAGTATTTCAGTTGGACTCCCAGCCGCATCCAAGGAGTGGGACTCGTTGAAATTGCCGCAGAAACGCTACGGCGTCACGAACATGCCTATCCCACGGTGCAAGTGTCCGAATTGCTCGAACTTGACGTTGGCGGCCAATATCAGTGGCGCCGCAAGGGCGAAGCCCACATCATGAATCCCGAGGTGGTTGCGAAGTTGCAGCACGCCGCACAAATCAACAGCCGCACGGAGTTTAAGCAATACAGCCGGCTCATCGACGAGCAACAAGCTCGCTTGCTCACTCTACGCGGCCTGCTCGAATTCCGCAAAGGCACCAAGCCCGTACCGCTCGATGAAGTCGAGCCGGCCAAAGAGATTGTCAAGCGATTCGCGACGGGTGCTATGTCGTTCGGCTCAATCTCGAAAGAGGCGCACGAAACGCTTGCCATCGCCATGAACCGCATCGGCGGCAAGAGCAATACTGGCGAAGGAGGCGAAGACCCAGCTCGCTTTAAGCCCGACTCCAATGGTGATTTGCGTTCGAGTGCCATCAAACAAGTCGCTAGCGGCCGATTTGGAGTCACGAGCGAGTATTTGATGAGCGCTCAAGAACTGCAAATCAAGATGGCGCAAGGCGCCAAGCCCGGGGAAGGAGGCCAATTGCCCGGTCACAAGGTGGACAAGGAAATCGCCCGCATTCGACATAGCACACCGGGCGTCGGGCTGATCTCACCGCCACCGCATCACGATATTTATTCAATCGAAGATTTATCGCAATTGATACACGACCTGAAAAACGCCAATCGCGACGCGCGCATCAGCGTGAAATTGGTCGCAGAAGTCGGCGTCGGCACGGTGGCTGCGGGTGTTGCTAAAGGGAAGTCGGACGTGGTGCTAATCTCTGGCCACGATGGCGGCACGGGGGCCAGCCCGCAAACGTCGATCAAACATGCTGGCCTGCCTTGGGAACTGGGCTTGGCGGAAACGCATCAGATTCTCGTGAAAAACGACCTTCGCGGCCGGATTGTCGTGCAAACGGACGGAATGATTCGCACGGCAAAAGATGTGGTCATTGCCACGTTGCTAGGAGCTGAAGAATGGGGAATCGCAACCGGCGCTCTAGTCACCATTGGCTGCATCATGATGCGAAAGTGTCACTTGAACACTTGCCCCGTCGGCATTGCCACGCAAGACCCCGAGCTGCGGAAAAAGTTTCACGGCAAGCCGGAATATGCCATCAACTTCTTCTTCCTGCTGGCTGAAGAGATGCGCGAACAAATGGCACAGCTTGGCTTCCGCACGATCAACGAAATGGTCGGCCGAGTTGATCTGCTCGATACTCGAAAGGCCATCGCCCATTGGAAAGCGCAGGGACTCGATTTTAGCAGCATTTTATTCAAGCCGAATGTTCCGGCGCATTACGACACGTACTGCAAGGCTGCGCAAGACCACGGCATCGATCAATCGCTCGATGTGACGACCTTGCTCGACCGGTGCCGCCCGGCGATCGAGCATCAATCGCCTGTCACGCTCGACTTGCCAATTCGGAATATTAACCGCACGGTCGGCACCATCCTCTCAAGCGAAGTCACCAGGCGCTACGGCGCGAAAGGCTTTGACCGGGAAGACACGATTCAGATCAACTTCACAGGTTCGGCTGGACAAAGCCTGTTTGCCTTCGGAGTACATGGCGTTACTGTTTGTGTCGAAGGAGACGTCAACGATTACTGTGGCAAAGGTCTGTCGGGCGGAAAGATTATCATCTACCCGCCTCGCGAATCGAGTTTTGCCGCAGAGAAGAATATTATTGCCGGCAACGTCGTGCTGTACGGCGCTACCAGCGGAGAAATCTTCATTCGTGGCATCGCGGGCGAGCGGTTCTGCGTCCGCAATAGTGGCGCGCATGCGGTTGTTGAAGGCGTGGGCGATCACGGCTGCGAATACATGACCGGCGGGCGAGCGATCATTCTCGGAGAAACCGGCCGCAACTTCGCAGCAGGCATGAGCGGTGGAGTGGCGTATGTACTCGATGAAACAGGCCAATTTTCTCGGCTCGTGAATATGGACATGGTCGAACTTGACGAGCTCGACGATCACGACCGAAAGTATATTCATAGGATGGTCGCGAGGCATGTGCAATACACCGGTAGTGCGCCAGGGCAACGAGTGCTGAGTAATTGGACCACCCTGCTTAGTTATTTCGTCAAAGTAATGCCAGTCGATTACAAGCGTGCTATGGCGGAACTGTCGAAGTCAGCCCGCCAAGAATCCGAGAGAGAATTGCAGGCGGTAAGCGGGTAGGAGTGATTGACTGATGACCGAATCCGAATGTTCAATGAGTCGTCGCGGGCGAATATTCAAGAGCTATTGCTATGGACTCAATCGTCGATAATGGGACATTTGTCATTCTCTCGACGTTCGTTCATTCAGCAATCGTTCGCTAACCATAATTGAGATAATTGGAAAGTTCCCGATGGGTGACGTTCGCGGATTTCTGAAGTACGGCCGCAAGGTGAGCGGCAAACAGCCCATCGCAGAACGGGTGAAGCACTTCCGTGAATTTCTCACGGTATTGCCTGAGGAAGAACTGCGAGTCCAAGGCGCTCGTTGTATGGATTGTGGCGTGCCGTTTTGCCACACGGGTTGCCCGCTGGGAAACATCATTCCTGATTGGAACGATTTGGTCTACCGCGACCACTGGCGCGAAGCGATCAACCGCTTGCATGCCACCAATAACTTTCCCGAGTTTACCGGGCGCGTCTGTCCTGCCCCTTGCGAAGCAGCTTGCGTACTGGGAATCCATGAAGACCCTGTGGCGATCAAGCAGCTTGAAATGTCGATTGCTGACCGCGGCTTCGACGAAGGCTGGATCGTTCCCGAACCGCCGCTCGCACGCACGGGCAAGAAGATTGTCGTCGTCGGCAGTGGCCCAGCCGGATTGGCCGCGGCTCAGCAACTAAATCGCGCTGGCCACTACGTGACGATCGTGGAACGCTCTGATCGCCCAGGCGGATTGCTGATGTACGGCATTCCCGATTTCAAACTCGAAAAGTCGAGAGTATGGCGGCGGATCAAGCAGATGGAAGAGGAGGGCGTCGAATTCGTTTGCAATGCAAATGTTGGCGTGAATGTCTCTACTGCCGATCTGCGGCGCGATTACGATGCCATTCTGCTCTGCGGCGGCGCTACCCATCCCCGCGACTTGCCCATTCCCGGTCGCGGACTAAACGGGATCCATTTTGCAATGGAGTTTCTGCCGCAGCAGAACAAAGTCAATCAAGGCGATTCCGTACCTAGCCAGATTTTAGCCACCGGCAAAGACGTCATTGTCATTGGCGGAGGCGATACTGGCAGCGACTGCGACGGCACCTCGAATCGCCAAGGCTGTCGCAGCTTGACACAGTTCGAACTACTGCCGCAGCCGCCCGATGTGGGACCGTACCCCCGCTCAAGCGAGCGACCCGCGGGCACACCATGGCCGCAGTGGCCATTGATTCTGCGCACGAGCACTTCGCACGAAGAAGGTTGCCAGCGCGAGTGGGGCATCCTGACCACGCAATTCTGCGGCGATGCCAACGGCAATGTCGAAAGCCTCGTCACGGTGCGCATCGAGTGGGGAAAAGACGAGCAAGGCCGCAACATTTTCAAGGAAGTCGATGGCACTCAGCATGTTTGGCCCTGCCAATTGGTATTGCTTGCGATGGGGTTTGTCGGCCCAGAAAAGGTCGGTCCGATCACCGATCTCGGCCTTGAAATCGATCCCCGTGGCAACGTCAAAACCGACGACGACTTCATGACAAGTTGCACTGGAGTGTTCGCTGCAGGCGACCTGCGCCGCGGCCAGTCGCTGGTGGTGTGGGCGATTCACGAAGGACGCGAGGCGGCGCGGGCGGTGGATAAGTTTTTGATGGGAGTTAGCCATCTGCCCAGCGTAAATGCTGGAGACTTTGTGTGGAAATAGTGCATGCGGCGTAATGACAGCAACCTCATCTTTGATTGTGATACCGACAGCCGTGCGAAACAGTGTGCATCGGCTCTATTTGTGCATATCCGATCGTGCCAAGCCTCAATACGTCCAAGTTGGCACGTACTGAACAGAAGCTGCATCCTTTGAATTGCCAAGAACGTCATTGAGCATGAGTCGCAGCGATTGAATTCCTGGAAAGAATTCTGCCCTCATTGAAATGATGAGCAATGCTGCGATACCCACGGAAATGAGAGTAGATTGCCTCGATGTCGGCGTGCAAACATGCGGTCTGGGTTGAATCATGATTAAGAGGTGACGGATCAATGCGTTGGCAAATTGTCCAACCATCAGTTGCGCGATGTTTTTCCATTCTCTTAAAACGCTTGTTGTGAGTTACACTTGCTTTGTTGTCGTGGCGTGGAATAGCGCGCCGGCTGCGGCCGCTCATCTGGAAGGCGTCGACATTTCACACTGGCAAGGTGCGCTTTCGCAATTGAACTGGAATAGCGTCCAAAGCGCTGGCAAATCGTTTGCATTCATCAAGGCGTCGGAAGGGGTCTCGTTCGCCGACCCGCAATTCGTCAACAATATCTCTCGAGCGACGACTGCAGGAATCTTGGCGGGAGCTTATCATTACGCTCGTCCAGACTTAGGCAATTCGGCGGTCGCTGAAGCCAATTGGTTCGTCAACCAAGCGGGCAGCTTCATGCAGCACCCCTATCTGCGTCCGGTGCTCGATCTGGAGGTGGCCGGGGTCAACTCAACGTCAGGCAGGACGTTCTTGTCGAATTGGATCAACGACTTCATGAACCGCGTTGTTGCTCTCAAAGGTCCATCTGCGGAGCCGATCGTCTACATGAACACAAATTACGCTACGAACTATGTGAATTCGACGGTCGCCAACCGCACACTTTGGATCGCCAACTGGCCCGCGTCCCCCAATCCGCATTCGGATAACCCAGGAACCGGTGTCTTTCCGACTTGGGCATTTTGGCAATACACTTCTTCGGGTTCCGTTCCTGGTATTTCTGGACGTGTCGATCTTGACGTCGCCCACGGCGATATGAACTTCGTCCGCTCGTTTATGATCTCAGAACCGAGTACGTCTGTGTTTGCTTGCATCGCCGTTCTGATTGCAGCCTTGGCCGGCGTTGGTCTCTCGTTGCGAGCGAGAAAAGTCATTATTGGGGCTTCGGCAGCGGCGGATACTTGCCTACTTCAATGTGATAACCGTCCGGATCCTGGAAAAACAATTGCTTGATACCGAGGTCTGGCACTTCGTTCTTGCGGTAGGCAATGCAGTGTTCTTGTAGCAATCGCTCGCACGATTCCAGGTCGTCGCTGTGCAACGCCAGATGCGGCTCGCGGGTTTGAATCTCCGCATGTGGATCGCCCGCTGTGCCGCTTTCGATGATGTGGATCATCAGGCCGAAGTTAAATAGCCATGCGCCGCGAAAATTGAAATTCGGCCGCGGAACTTCTTGAAAGCCAAGCACATCGCAATAAAACTTGCGGCTTGCAGCCAGGCGGCGAGTCGTGACTGTCAGGTGATTGACGGCTGTAATCGGCAGAGAAGTTGGCATGGGATTCGTCTTGGCATTGGCCAAGTTAGGCAGGGTTCCAGTCTCAATTTGACTTTCGCGCATGCTAGCAATTTACCGATTGTAGCGTTTTTCTCGATTGTACTGATTCTGTCGGCCGATAACTCCAAAGGAACCGAACTCTCACATTTTGGTCGGACACGGACTGCTCAAGACCTTGGCAGCACGTAAAGTCTGGTTTTCGCAGCACGATATTAGTGGAGTTAGTAGATGATGAAACAGGCATTCTTGATCGTAGTTTCAGCCATTGTTTGCAGCACCAGCAGCGGATGCGTTTGGTGGAGGCACTGCTGGGGTTCATGGGCCTATTATGGCGCATACGATTCGTGCGGTTATTGCGACAATTGTCCTCCAGGGCCGTGTGCCGGCCATCCAGGTCCATTCTGCGGGCTTTTTAGCGGTTGCGGTAGTGCTTGTTGCGATTCCTACGGTGAAGAATGTTGCGGTGATTGTGATACCTGTGATTCGTGCAGTGGCTGCCAAGGATTCAGCCTACCGTTCCACGACATCTTGAGTTGGTTCCATAGTCCACACCCGGTCGGCTGCACCAACTGCTACGGTTGCCAAGGTTGCGGTGAAAAATATTGGTGCGACTGGATCAACAATCCGCCTACATGCGACCCGTGCGATTCTTGCGGCAATTTCATCGGCGATCGCGATCCACGTCCCTGCTACCAGCAGTCGCCTCGTTACGGATCGGTCCCACTCCACGATGAACCACTCAACGACGGCGAATATGTGGACGATGCGACCATCGAAGCTCCTCCAGCCGAGGCCGTTCCCGCCAAACCCGCAGCGCCAGTGCCGCAAACGAGGCGGCCACGCGGCCCATCGAATGGCGTTCAAAGGGCGACCTACCAAGGGCGGCGACCTAGCGGCGTATTTTCTCGATAGAATCACCGGCTCAACTCTCGGAACCGACGGTTGGTCGGGTTGAATTTTCGGCTACGGACCCTGTTCGCCATTTACGCAGAACCCGTGAGATCGCGGCGGACGACCATCACCGCTGCAAGTCTCGCGAACAAAACCTCCGCTAAAACACGCAGACAAACGGTCGGTCATGGCAATCGACCTTCATTTGTCGGCAATATTGCTGACCAAAGGATGCTCGACGAACCGGCTATCTTGCCAGTCGCAGTGTGTCTCGTACACTTGGATGGTCGCATTGCTTGGATGCGAACCTGCTCTGTTGCGATGGATTCATCATGCCACTGCGTGGAATCGATGCCTTTCTGAATCTGCTTGCTAGCGCCGGCGTGCGGCACATTTTCGGCAATCCCGGAACCACAGAATTACCCCTGTGCGATGCCCTAGTCGACGATTCGCGCTTTCAATACATCCTCGGTTTGCAAGAAGTTCCGGTCATGGGGATGGCCGATGGATATGCAATGGCGTCGCGCTCGCTGGGCGTAGTCAACTTGCACATCTCGTGCGGTCTCGGCAACGCAATGGGCATGCTTTACAACGCCTTTCGCGAAGGAACGCCGTTACTGGTGACGGCGGGTCAACAAGATCGGCGACTCAAGTTTGAAGAGCCGATTCTGTGGGGTGACATGGTCGCAGTGGCGAAGCCGTGGACCAAATGGGCAGTGGAAGTGGAGCGCGTCGAAGATCTGCCATCTGCGACTCGCCGCGCGATCCAATTGGCGCTAACGCCGCCGACTGGGCCGGTATTTATGTCGATCCCAGTCGATGTGCAGTTAGAGCTAGCAGAGCACTTAGACACTACTTCCGCGCAATTGCCAAACCATGCCGTCAGGCCGGCAATCGAGGCACTGCATGCGGCCGAACGTCTACTGCGGTCGGCAAAGAACCCCGCCGTTCTCGTTGGTAGCAGAGTACAAGAGTCGCGTGGCGGCGTTCGCGCATTAGTGGACCTGGTTGAAACACTCGGTGCACCAGCCATTGCTGAAAGCGGCACGACTCACGGAAGGTTAGGTTTCCCTTGCGATCATCCACTTTCGGCCCCCGGACTTCCGTTATGGTCGCCGGAAATTCGCGAGCGGCTCAAGAATTTCGACATGTTGCTGGTGGTTGGGATGGACCTGCTGCGCCAATATGTCTACCACGAACCGGCTCGAGCAATTCCTGAACACCTCCGCATTGTGCAAATTGACGAGAATCCGTACCAACTCAATAAGAACTATCCGGTCGAGGTTGGCATCATTGGCGATACTGCGACATGCCTGCAACTGCTGACTCAATTACTCGCTGAAAAGATGACCGCTTCCGACCACGAGGTCGCGAAACAACGAATCGAACGATCTACCGCCGAACATGCCGCAGCTCGAAAACAACTGCGTCGCGAAATTGATGCCGAGCGAGCGCTCCGCCCGATGACGCCGCTGGTATTCATGGATGCGGTGGCTCGTTCATTGCCACCGGATGTTGTCGTCGTCGAGGAGGCGGTCACCACGACAAATACGACACTAGAACGCCTCGGCGCACTCAAGAACACGGATGGATACTTTGGCCATCGCGGATGGGCGCTCGGATGGGGGCTTGGCGTGACGCTGGGCGCAAAGCTGGCATGGCCGGATCGCCCGGTGTTGGGCATTCTCGGCGAGGGAGCCGCGTTGTATGGAATTCAAGGGCTTTGGTCGGCTGCGCATCACGAGATCGGTGCAACGTTTGTCATTCCTAACAATGCACAATATCAAATCCTCAAAATTGGCGCGATGGGAATGCAACTGCCGAATGCTCGCCGAGGCAAGTTCCACGAGATAGACCTGAACCGTCCTGAAGTCGATATGGTTACGCTGGCGAAGTCTTTTGGCATCGATGCAATTCGAGTTAGCAACACCGATGAGCTAAGCGACGCATTGCGAGAATCGTTGGCGGGCAACAAGCCGAAACTGATCGACGTGCCGATTGCTCGCGACGTGCCAAATCGATTGAACTACGGATAGACGCTATCGCTGTTGTCGCAGTAACTCGATCAACCGCGGAACGGCAGGGGCGGAAGCTTCGCCGATGTCGCCAAGCGCTCGGGCGGCTTCCAGACGAACAGCTTCCTCGGAGTCGTCGAGTGCCGCGATAAGTTCGGCGACCGCGGCGTTTGCTTTGACTCCCATATATCCAAGCGCTCGGCATGCTTCGACGCGAACAATAGGGTTTTTATCGGCCAGTGATTGCTTTAACGCATCGACCGCGGGTTCGCCGATTTGGCCGAGCGACTCCGCGATAAGCTGGCCGGGTGCAATGTTGCTGGTGAACCGAATCGTCGGCTGATTCACTGGCTGAGGCAGCGACTGATATTCCATCGATGGATCAGCATTGCATCCTGCGACAATCAGCAGCGCAGCAATTCCAAAGATCTCGGCAATTCGCCAACCGATCGAAAGACAATTTGAAAGGCTCATTGAATCACCTCAACAGTTAGCGGTTCGCCAGGAGTACGCTCAAATCTAGCTTACGTTTAGCTTGCCACTGCGTGGCGGCGAGCATAGCCATTATTACGGTGCTGAGGTGAGCTCGTTGGGGGCGGGGCTACGATTGCCCGCAAGTTGCCAGGACCGAGCAACGCGTCGATTTGCTCGCGAAACGCCGCGTTCAATTCGACGCGCAGCGAGTTACTCTTCAAATGTAACCGCGATCCATCGGCCAAGTTCAGCACCAACTGAAAGTCGCACGTACCGGGAAAACCGGCGACGATCTCTTTGAGTCGATCGACTACGCTTGAGCCGTGCTTTTCTTCGTCGATGCGAATCACGACTCCCTTCGTGCCGCGGCGCTGCAATTCATCTAGCGGGAAAAGTTCGTTCACGATGAGGTTCGCTTCCTCGCTGCCAGGCCGCCGATCGACGGTGCCGCGCACGGCAAGAATCGCGTCGGCCTGGACGAGCTGGCCAATCGTTGCAAACTGGTCGGGCCAAAGGATGCAACGGATGATGCCGTCCAGATCCTCGAGATCGAACATCACGTACTTGGCGTTGTTCGACTTCGTGTGCGAATATTTGAGCGAAGAAATCACCCCTCCCAAATGAACTTCGCTGCGGCCAGGGACGTTGGCGATGCCAGCGGTGGAATGTGAGCAATAGGTCGCCAGGGTCTCGCGATGTTCGTCGAGCGGATGGCTTGTGAGGTAGAAGCCCAAAACTTCCTTTTCGTTGACTGTCCGTTCTTTCTCGGTCCAATCGGGCGTCTGCACGAGGGATTGTTCGGCAGTGGCGGGCGATTCTTCGGCTGCGTCGTCGTCGAACAAGCCTTTTTGGCCGGCCTTACGGTCGGCGAGCTTCGCCACGCCGGCTTGCAAGGCGCGATCGAGCGATTGCCAGACGGAGTTGCGATTGGCATGCAGCCGATCAAACGCGCCGGCCTTGATCAGGCTTTCGATCGCGCCACGATTGACGACCGACGGATCGCAGCGTTCGCAGAAATCGAACAAGCTGCGGAACGGGCCATCCAATCGCCGCGCAGTCGCGATCGCTTCGCCTGCAGAACCGCCACAGCCCTTAATGGCTGCGAGCGCAAACACGATCTTGCCGTCGCGGACGGAGGAATCGGCCTCTGATGTGTTGACGTCGGGAGGCATGACTTCCAAGTTCATGCGCCGACAATCTTCGAGATGTTCGACCAGCGAATCTTTCTTTTTAAAGTTGCGGCCGTCGATATCGCCGGACAATAGCGCCGCCATGAATTCGAGCGGATAGTGGGCCTTCAAATAGGCTGTCATGTACGCGATCAGCGCGTAGGCCGTGCTGTGCGACTTATTGAAGCCGTAGCCGGCGAATTTCTCGATCAGGCTGAACAATTCTTCGGCCTGTCTCGCGGTCAGGCCTTGAGCTGTCGAGCCGGTCACAAATTGCTCGCGATACTTTGCAATCGTCGGCAGGTTCTTTTTGCTGATTGCTTTAATGCACGTGTAAGCATTGGCGAGCTCGATGCCGCCGAGGCGATTGAGAATTCGCATGACCTGCTCTTGATAGACCATCACGCCGTGCGTTTCTTCGAGCACAGCTTTCATCACAGGATGCAGGTATTGCGCCTGTTTGCGGCCATGCTTGACTTGCACATAGTCATCGACCATGCCCCCTTCGAGCGGCCCCGGGCGATACAGGGCATTCGTGGCGATGATGTCCCGAAAATGGTCGGGCTTCATCTTCTGCAACAAATCGCGGATGCCGCCGCTTTCGAGTTGAAAGATGCCTTTCGTTTCACCCCGACAGAGCAAATCGAATGTGGGTTGGTCATCGAGCGGGAACTTGTAGGGATCGATTCGATTACCAGTTGTCTGCTCGATCAAATCAACGGCCTTCGACAGAATCGTGAGATTTCGCAGACCGAGGAAGTCCATTTTCAGGAGTCCGGCCTTCTCGACGTCCCCCATCGACCACTGTGTGATGGTTTCCTCTTTGTTTTGCACTCGGCACAGCGGGACATACTCAGTGAGCGGCTGATCGGCGATCACCACGGCGGCGGCGTGAGTGCCGACATTTCGCGCCAACCCTTCGATCTTGCGGGCCAAGTCGATCCATTCACGAACGTCCGGTTCCGCATCATAAGTGCGTTTGAGGTCGGCGCTTTGTTCGAGCGCTTCGTCGAGTGTGATGTTCAGCACTTCGGGGACCATTGCCACGATACCATCCACTCGCGGAATTGGCATTTGCAATGCTCGGCCGACATCGCGAATGGCCGCACGCGCCGCCAAAGTGCCGAAGGTGCCGATTTGGGCGACATTTTCCGCGCCATATTTGTCCTTGACGTATTGAATCACTTCACTGCGACGGTCTTTGCAGAAATCGATGTCGATATCGGGCGCTTCGCGGCGATTCAGATCCAAGAACCGCTCGAAGAGCAGGTCGTACTCCAACGGGCACACATGGCTGAGGAAGAGCGAGTACGACACGAGCGAACCGACGCCCGAACCGCGCGCCGTGGCGGGAATGCCGCAATCGCGGGCGTAACGCACGAAGTCCCACACGATGAGGAAGTAGTTCGGAAAGCCGAGCGTGTTGATGACGTGTAATTCGTGGTCGAGCCGCGCGAGGACTTCGGGAGCCAATTCGCCGTTGGCGCATCGCTCTGGCTTGTCCGCGTATCTTTCGCGTAATCCGGCCAGGCAAAGCTCGCGCAGGTAGTCTGGGGGGGACTTTTGTTCTGGAGGGGAGAAGTTGGGAAAGTGCCGTTTGCCGAGTTCGAGTTCGATGTTGACGCTGTCGGCGATCAGTTGACTTTGCTGAAGGGCTTCTTCGAAGCCGGGGAACGACGCATACATTTCTTCCGGGCCGCGGAGGAAGAACTGATTCGTCTCCAGCTTCATGCGGTTCGTTTCGCTGCGGAATTTGCCGGTGTTGATGCAGAGCAGCACGTCCTGAGCATCCGCATCTTCCTGCGTCACGTAGTGAGCGTCGCTCGTGGCCACCAGCGGCAGGCCCATCTGACTAGCGATTTCGACGGCCCCATCCATTTGTCTCCGCTGGATTTCGACCCCGTTATTCTGGATTTCGATGAAATAGCGGTCACCAAACAGTTGATAGAACCAGGCGGCAATTCCTTTAGCCTCCTCGATGTGACTTCCCTCCGAACCATCTCCCTTTAAAATCGCGCGACTAAACTCACTTGACACGCAACCGCTGAGGCAGATGATGCCTTCGTGATGCTCTTCGAGCAACGCTCTGTCGATACGAGGCTTGAAGTAGAAACCTTCCAGGTAGGCCTTGGACGCCAGTTTGACAAGATTCCGGAAGCCGGTGCGATTTTGAGCCAAAAGCGTCAGGTGATAGCTGGCCTCTTTCAAATTGCCAGCATCTTTGGTGTGGCGGCTATTGGGAGCGATATAGGCCTCGTAGCCGATGATCGGGTTGATGCCGGCCTTTTTAGCTTCCTGGTAGAACTCGAGCGCCCCGTGGAGATTGCCGTGGTCGGTGAGGGCGAGGCCGTTCATCCCGAGCGATTTGGCTCGCTCGATCAGCCGATTGATCGGGCTGGCGCCGTCGAGGAGACTGTAGTGGCTGTGGCAATGGAGGTGGACGAAGGGTTGGGTGCTCATCGGATTCCTTTCGGAGCGAATTTCAAATCCCCCCCCTCACCCCCCGGCCCCCTCTCCCGCAAGGGGCGAGGAGGAGGAAGCATTGGAGAGATTCCATTTGTTGTTGATTCAAGGTTCGATTTTACCGCTCGTCGATTGTTACTCCTAGGAGTCTGTCCGCTTACCTCCAATTGGCCTGGAAAATAACGTGCGGATGCGCTAGCTTGGCGGTTTGTCACGTTGCATTTTCATTTGGGGTGGGGGGAGTGGTCAGGAATGGCTCGCAAGTTT
>JADZDJ010000266.1 GCA_020851115.1 Pirellulales bacterium | reverse complement strand
GATTCCAATCCAGCAAACTCAAAAACTGCTGCAATGTCCGCGGCGGCATCCCGACCGCATCGGCGATCGGCTCACAGTTCTTCCGCGGCAAGTCGGACAATTGACCACGCACGTACACCGGCAAGTGGCTCCGCGTGTCGCTACGGGAAAAACAATCGTCGAACTGTTTCAAAAACGATTTCAACTGTGGTCCCAACGAACGAATCTGTTTGGCATCCATGAACTACTCCGGGTGAAAGGGGCCAACAGTTTCCCTTAGATCACCCGAAATCACCAATAGCAGTTAGCGTTGTAGTACTAATGTGTGGTCGATTTACTTTGCGACAGCGGCAAGCGGACATCATCGCCGCGTTTAATGTGTCGGCGCATGAGGATTGGCAGCAGGCGTTGCGCTACAACATTTCGCCGATGCAGCAAGTGAGCATCATTCGATTGACCGATGGGGAGCGGGAAATCTGCAACGCCCAATGGTGGCTGGTTCCAGCATGGTCGAAAGAACCGAAAGTTAAATACAGGACATTCAACGCCAAGAGTGAGGAAGTCGAAACCAAATCTTCCTTTCGAGCGGCAATCAAAACCCGCCGCTGTTTGATTCCCGCCGATGGGTTTATCGAGTGGGAAGAAATCGGCAATGAGAAATTCCCTCATTACTTTCAAATCAAGGAACGCCCCCTATTTGCGTTCGCTGGATTGTGGGAGCGGTGGACACCGAAGGAAGGCGACGACAAAAACAAGCCGTTTGATTCGTGTACGATCCTGACGACCAGCCCAAACGAAATGGTCGCCAAGTACAACCACGAACGTATGCCGGTCATACTTTCGCCGAACGATTACGACGCATGGTTAAGCCCCGCGCACAAACCGGAGTCGCTTCGGTATCTCTACGAATCCTTTCCCGCTAGTGAAATGACCGACACGGCAATTAACCCGCTGGTGAATACGTCAAAGAACGACAAGCCGGAGTGTATTGAGCCGTATGCGAATTAAGATTGTCGTAAAATAACGAAATGATGCGATAGCCCAGGACTTTCGGACAGCGGCGGGGAGCATGATTACGCCGCAGTTGCCGAGGCGTATTCGGCTTCGAATTGATCTGGGGATTTGTAACCGAGCGTCTGATGTAAACTGCTACCGATTTAGAACGTCCAATCGACGCCAAAATAGGGCGTGAAGCCCGGCGATAGAACGCGCGTTGGCGGCGCGGGAAAGCCCGTGGGACCAAGCAGGCGCAAGTCGAGGTGCTCTTGGTAGGCGCGATTGAAGAGATTGTCAATGCCGGCAACAAGATGAAAGTCTATTGTCCAATGATAGGCCGTTCTCAGATAGGCTGCCGTGAAGCCGCCGGTGCGTTCTTCAATGACGGTCGGCCTTCCGAGAACGAGAATTTCGCCTAGCCGGTTTTGCGTGGCGACCATTCGGGCACCGACCTCAAATTCCCAATCAGTCCGCCGCGGATCGTGAAAGTTCAAGCCCACCGTGCTTTCCAGCGGCGGAATGGCCGGCAATGGGGCGCCCAGGGTTTCGTCGGTCCCTTGGACATACTTCATTTTTGCGAACGGCGAGACGTTCCGCGACCAATCCCATTCGCCGACCAATTCAAAACCAGTGAGCGAAGCCAGTGGAGTATTGATGTAGCGCACGAGTTTGGCGTCGAAGAAATTGACCACGGAGACACCTTCAAAAGTCGCATAGTCGATGACCCAAGAATAGAACCAAGTGGCACTGCCGCGGACGTTGTCGTAATTGGTGTTCAGCCCGACATCCATCTGAAAGGCTCGTTCGGGGTGCAATGTATCGGTGCCGATGACGCGCGTGAAGCCACTCTGCAAAATGCCTAAAAATACCCCGTCCGCGTAACGCTCGGTGAGTGTCGGAGGACGCTGGGCATAGCCGTAGCCCAACCGCAATCCCCACGTATCGCTCAGCTCAAATTGGTTCGTGAGATAGTAGGCGTAGAGAGCGTTGCTCTGCGATAGCTCGTCAACATCGAGATTGGTATCGGGACGGACCTGGCTGCGTTCGGCGATCGTATCGACCCAATCGACGCGGGCCCCAAGCGCGACGTCCCAGCGATCCGTCATCGCAAATCCATATTCAGCAAAAAGGCCTTCATCGCGTAGCCGCGAATGAGGCAAATTGGTAAAGAACGATTCGTCGATGGGCGGGCCCGGAGGAGCGACTTGCAGCGTACGAATGGAGAAGTTTTCGCGAACGGTCTGCTCTAAATAGCGAAAATCGACGCCGCTGCGAAAGTAAACGTCGTCCAGGTCGCCGAAAAGAGTTTGAAGGCGGGCTCCCGAAGCAACGTTGCTTCCTAGAGTGTTCCCGAACACGGTGTTGACGGTGCCGGGAAATTCCTGATCGAGCGAAAACTCGACTCGCTGAATAACAGGAAAATCGGGCCGGCGTTTGCTGGGAGTGATCGAACCGGTAAAATTCGTCTGGTTGTAGTATCCTTCCATCGTCAGCTTGGTCCACGGCGCCGAGGGATCGTCGTCGACCATACGCAGCGTCGTAGCATTGGTGCCGAGAAAGTCAACGTCGAAAAACTGTGCAGCATATTCGGTGTCAGTCTGATCGAGCCGCAAGTAGCTATATTCCACGCGCTGGTGCTTGTTCAAGTCGAAGCCGAATTGTGCCCACACGTCTTGATTGTGGTAACTCGAGGGAATCGACAGCCCGTTGCCGGCGACATAATCGCTTCCCTTGCGGTCGCCATAGCTAATGCGATAGCCATAGTTTTCGTTGCCACCGTAGGCCGTTGCGCGGCCATAAAGCTGTCCGCCGTTGGTGCGGATATTGCCGTTCAGTCGAGTGTGGCTTTCTGGTCCGTTCTGGTAGCGCGGAGTGTCTTGCGTGATGATGTCGATGAAGCTGAAACCGGGACCATACCGCAAGCCGTAAGGTCCAGGAATCACGACCACATCTTGAATCATGCCGGGATCGATCTTACTAAGCATCGTGTCTAGGTCTTGGCGAACTGGAAAGTAGAACGCCCCAGTTGCTTGCGAGTAGATTTGACCAAATTTGTATCCCCGGATATTGGGATCGAGCGCCACCGGCGAACGACGAGTCGTATTGACGCTTTGCACGCTATTGGCCGATTGCAACAGACCGCCCAAATCGGTCGTGGCCAATGTAGTCGCTTGAGCCTGGCCGACTCCCTGGGCAGGACTGCCGCTGACAGCCGCCGCCAGTTCCGCAATCGACGACATGCCGAGCGTGTTGAAGCTGCCGGGAAAAGTCGGCTCGATCGGCGCTAGCGTCTGCGGCTGAACTGGCTGCAAGGGTTGCAGCGGTGCTAGCGGTTGCTGAAAGGCCGACGGAAAGAATTGTTCGTCAAAGTATCGTAGTTCATCATCGAAACCTGGATCGTTCAGCCAGATCTGTTCTTCGAGCGACGGTGATGGCGCTCGACGAGCATAAATCGGATAATTTCCTTCGGTATCGGCGCCCTTCGCGAAATCTCGAATTTCGCACGACGCGAATCGAGCGGCAAACCATGCGGCGGGCGAACTCGAACCAGAATACGGGCCCTGATTCGCAGGAGACTCTGTTGGCTCGCGCGGCTGAGCGAGCTGCACGGCCGGGCCTCTTGGCCGAGACGATCGCTCGGCCGTGGAGTCGTCCGAGATTTCGATTTCGGAATCATTTTTGTTGGCGGCATGAACCACCAGCGTTGAGCCGGCTGCGGTGCCATCAGCTACCGCGATGCTAGCGTGGTCTTGACGCGGCAGTTTCATGCGAGGAGATAACTGCGCATCGTCAGCCCAAAGTTGCTGGCCAGCAATCATCGAGACCGCTAGCACCGCACAGAGATGAGCGGGTCGAGACCGAAACATACAGGCATCCGACGCGCGAGAAGGATCGAAAGACGAGGTCAGGCGCAGCGACAGCGCAAACAGGCATAGCCGCTACTATCGTTAGATTCGGTCCTTGCCGCAAATGCCCTCCAAAATGCGGCCGGCGGCCGGTGCAATCCATCTAAACGTTAAAGTTTCCACAAGCGAACGATTGGAGAGTCGAATCCTGGCAAAGTCTCGGTGTTTTTACGGGTTTGGGTTGCGGAAAGGATGCGAGGAGAGGAACATTAGGATTTTCAGAAAATCGCTCTGTCGCATTCTTGAGCCTTAAACTCTTCAGCCAACAATACTTCTGAACCCTTAGCCTTGAACCCAGAACCGGCTGCATCCATCCGCTTGATGTAATTTCGATGCCAACGGCTCGGAGCATGCGACTCCCATCCAAATCGTGCCAGCATTCGTGGCGAAAGGCGAAAGTTAGTGGCATCAAGTAAAATTGCGTCCGAGCGCTTCATTTGTGCGATTTTGTCGAGAATGCGTAATGCCAGAATCGCGGTTTTCAGCGTGGTATCGCGGCTCGACAGGGCGAATTTCAAGGCCAGGAAACTTGGGCAACTTCTCGGTTGATCGTAATACAGCCGCATCCGATCGCCGGGAACGTGCTGATGCGACCAGAATCCCCAGGCAACTTCGGCCAACGAGACGAATTTCGGCCAAGGGCGCAAATGAATGCTGGCCAGTTGGCCGCAGCGCACATCGATGACTCCATGCCGCCGACAACGCAATACTGCGGCCCAGGAATCGAGATCGGTAACGGTGTCGAACCATCTTGCCATGCGAAAGTGTAGCATGGCCAGACAGCCACTCGCCGAGAGCAATCAGCGCGAAATAATGGAAATCACTTGTCGCATCGCTTTCAATCCATATAACAACAATGCCAAGCACGGCAGGGATAGTCCCAGGACGCTAGGGATGAGCCACGGCACTTCATAGTATGGCCCAAATAGATTCCAAATCGGCGGCCAAAACAAGATCAGCAGCAACGCTCCCAGGCACAAGAACGGCCCGTAAGGAATCATATTCTCGCCGCGCATCAGCCATTGCACTCCTGCCACGACAAAGGCCAGGATTGCAGCGACAAAAAAGCAGATGACCACGGCTTGCCAGCCGAGGAAAGCGCCGATCATCGCCATCAAGGTCACATCGCCGAAACCCATCGCTTCGCGCTGCAATACCCCCCCTCCGACGACTCGTACAAACCAAATCATGCCCCCACCGACCGCCATCCCGAAGAGCGATGAGACCAGTTGACGCCAAGCCTCGCCGCCACGCGCCCAAACCACCGAGATAACAAGGCACCCCACAACCGCAATCGGCAACACCCAATGCCAGTCGGGCCGAGCGGCAATGCGTCGCCACAGGACGCGCCAAGCTATCGACATTCGCACGCCGCGTCGCCATCGCCGCGGCAACAGTGCGAAGCACCAAAGCCAAAAGCAGGCAACCGCGACTGCGAGCGAATATCCACAACCCAAGAATGCGGTCGTTTGAAACGGCCAATCAAACGCCAGTGGAGCGGTAAGATCGCGCGACTGAGGGTGGTTAAAATCGATCCACAGCGCGGGAACTACGGGCATTCGACCAGAAGCAGCGATCAGCAAACCGGCAATCGTCCCCGGCACCGTGATCGAATCGGGAATGGTTTGTTCGTCGATATCGATAAACGTCGCAATCGCCATTAGCACGAGCAATACAACGTGAACCGAGAATTGTCCGTGGATTGCCCAGAGGGATGCGGCATCCCGCGGATGCGCGTTAGGCTGCGGCCAATAGTTGATGGCGAAGCGTTCTAGCTCCCACCAATAGAGCGCGACTAGTCCGAGGGCAAAACCAAGTTCCACCAGCATCGGCCGGACCCAGAAACCCTTGCCGTGAAAGCGCGCTTCGCGCCGCAACGCCCACCAGCCGACAATCGGTATTCTGTCGAACCAGGAGCGCTTCAGCGGCATGTCGCGAGTTCGACCCCAAGGGCTGATCCGGCGGCGAAAGTATGCCAACCGATAAATGCCTAAATTGATGACCGCCCCCAAGCATGCGCCGCCGAGAAACAGGGCCAAGGATTGCCAGAAAGTGGGAGCCATAGTGTGCAGGAAGCAAAGGCTTCGCCGACTGAATCGATTCACGATGCGCCAATAGGAGCAGGTCGGCCAGCCGAATCGCCTCCGACCACCTGAGAGTTCACAATCGTAGCACAAAGTGCCGAGATCGGGCCTTTCCGCCACGTCCGCGGCTGGACAGAATAGCCAACTGGCCCATTGAACCCGACTCGGCCGAAAGTGTCTATATAACCATGTCCGATTCCCTGAAGCTCACCCGCATCGACACACGGCAGGCAAATGTTCGGCAGGCGATCGCCGAATTGCGAACGCGTCTGAGTCCGAGCGGCCATGTTGTCAGCGAGGCGGGAAGACGGCGAACCCTTGAAGTTTTCGGCGAGCCGCTCTCGCCGAGTCAGGTAGTCGAGCGAATTTGCGAGGATGTACGGACGAAGGGCGTGGAGGCGGCTCTCGATTATTCGGCTCGCATCGATGGGGCAAAGTTGACGGCGTCGACAATTCGCGTTCCTACCGCGGAGTTGGCCGCGGCCCATGCGACGGCCGATGCAAGCTTTCTGTCGGCTATTCGGCGAATTCGTGAGAATATCCTGCGATTTCAAACGGCGATTTTGCAGCGCGATGTGCGCGTCGAATTGCCCGGGGGGGGATTTTTGCGGCAGCGCTATTTGCCATTGACGCGGGTTGGCATTTGCGTTCCCGGCGGCGCTGCAGCCTATCCATCGACCGTGCTGATGACGGCTGTGCCGGCGCAAGCGGCAGGTGTGAATGAGATGGCGGTGGTCGCCCCGCCTACGAGGTTTGGTTCGTACAACACCGATTTGCTAGCGACGTGCCACGAATTGGGAATTGTCGAAGTTTACCGACTAGGCGGCGCGCAAGCCGTCGCGGCGTTGGCGTACGGAATCGAGGGGCTAGTGAAGGTCGATAAGATCGTTGGTCCCGGAAATCTGTTTGTGGCACTCGCGAAGCGCCACGTTTTTGGCGAAGTCGACATCGATTCAATGGCCGGACCAAGTGAAGTTGTTGTGCTTGCCGACGCCGCGGCCCGCCCCGATTTTGTCGCGGCTGATTTGATTGCTCAAGCGGAACATTCGCCCGGCTCGGCAATTCTGATTACATGGCATGCGCCACTGATCGAGGCGGTGGCGGTCGAGCTGCAGCAGCAAACCATTCATCTATCGCGCGGCGACTTGGCGCGACAGGGCTTGGAGCAGTTCGGCGCGCTGATTTTGGCTCGCGACCCCGAGGAAGCCTGCGCGCTCGCAAACGAAATCGCTCCAGAGCATTTGCAGATTGCAGCGACCAGCGCCGAAGTGATGCTGGAGAATATTCGTCACGCTGGCGCAGTGTTTCTCGGCCATTTCAGCCCTGTGGCCGCCGGCGACTACGCCGCTGGTCCCTCACACGTTTTGCCTACCGGGGGTACTGCTCGCTTCGCCTCGGGACTCACCGCCAACGATTTCCTCCGCGGCAGCAGCGTGATCGCGCTCGATGAACAAGGGCTGGCGGCAATGGCCGACGATATTCGCACACTGGCCGATAAAGAAGGATTGACCGCACATCGGGCGAGTATTGATATGCGTATTCCGTAGAGGTACTTATCATGTTCCACCGTGATGATTAAAAAACAGTAACGATGATAGTGACTACGGCTGTTGCAGTTCTACGATCTAGCAACATTCATCGTCACGCGACGATGTGACGCGTAAATTTCCTAAACCCCGACCCCTGAGCTCGGCATTCCGTGTCCTACTTTCGGCCCGAAATCGCAGCAATGCACGGCTATGTGCCCGGCGAACAGCCGCGCGACATGGGCATCATCAAGCTCAATACGAACGAAAATCCCTACCCGTCGTCGCCGGCGGTGCGGCAGGCAATCGACATTGTGCTCAACGGCGGCTTGCAGCGCTATCCCGATCCGCTGGCTACGGCCTTTCGATTGGTAGCCGCTGAAGTGCTTGGGATTGAACCGAGTTGGATTTTGTGCGGCAATGGCAGCGACGACCTTCTTACAATTGCCACGCGAGCGTTTGTCGGTCAAGGAGATTGCTTAAGGCTGCCGTATCCAAGCTACATCCTCTATAAGACACTGGCACAGCTACAGGGCGCCGAGGCGGACGAAGTTTACTTCCAAGAGGATTGGTCGCTCGGTGATGAATTTGCCATCCCGCGGCCAAGATTGAAGCTGGCTTTTCTGCCGAACCCAAATAGTCCCTCGGGAACGATCATTGCGCCCGAGCGAGTGCGGGAACTCGCGGCGGCATTACCTTGTCCGCTTCTGGTCGACGAAGCCTATGCTGACTTTGCCGACACGAACTGCATGAAGCTCGTGAAGGAAACCGAAAAAGTGATGGTTGCGCGATCGTTCAGCAAGTCCTATGCGCTGGCCGGATTGCGATTCGGCTACATCGTCGCCCAGCCGCACATGATTGAGCAGCTCACCAAAGTCAAGGATTCGTATAATTGCGATGCGCTGTCGATCGCGGGAGCAACGGCAGCCATTGGCGATCAGGGCTGGTTGGCCGACAACCGCGCCAAGATCCTCACCAGTCGCGCCAAGCTGACCGCTGGAATGAAATCGCTCGGCTTTGCTACCGTCGAATCGCAATCGAACTTTGTTTGGAATCCGCATCCGCGACGACCCGTTAAGCCACTTTACGAGCGGCTTAAAGAGCAAAATGTGATGGTGCGATACATGAATTATAGCGGCTGGGGGGATGGACTAAGAATTTCCGTCGGCACCGATGAGCAGGTTGAAAGGTGTTTGACGCTGTTGCGCGGTATGCTATAGCTGAAATCAATCGTGGGCCTGGTGCATGATAGTCGCGTAAGGCCAACTGCAAACACCAGACCACCAGACACAAGTCGACCAGGCACTCTGTCACTATGTCGCGCATCGCTACGATCGATCGCAAAACCGCCGAAACCGAAGTCCACGTCGAACTGAACCTCGACGGCTCGGGCCAGAGCCAAATCGGCACCGGCGTCGGTTTCTTCGACCACATGCTGACGCTGCTCGCCAAGCATGCGGCGTTCGATTTGAATGTACGAGCCAAGGGAGACTTGCACGTCGATCAGCATCACACGGTCGAAGACGTGGGCATCGCGTTTGGACAGGCGATCAAGCTGGCGCTTGCCGATAAGGTCGGCATTCGGCGTTATGGCCACTTCACGCTGCCGATGGAAGAAACACTGGTTACCGCGGCAATCGATCTGAGCGGGCGCTATGCGATGGTTTTTCAGGTCGCATTTTCCGCGGCGAAAATCGGTGGCTTTGACAGTGAACTGGTCGAAGACTTTTGGCAAGCCGCCGCCGCCCATGCGCTGATGAACCTGCACATCCTATTGCATCACGGCCGTAATAACCACCATATCAGCGAGGGCGTATTCAAGGCCACTGCCCGCGCGTTGCGGATGGCGGCGGAACACGACCCTCGCATCATCGGCGTTCCAAGCACCAAAGGGACACTGAGCGCGTAATGCACTCAGCGCGCTCCGCCCAGATGACGGTTCTCATCAGACGCGGCGATGTCAATCCAGCGTCGCGTGTTGTCCCGCGGGAGCGTGGCGGGTTCGTTGGGCCATCGCCAATCGCTGGTGAATCAAGAACAGCGCGACGAGGCCAAATGGCCAGCCAATCCAAGGAGCAAGCCAAATCCACGGTGGTAGCGGCGGTGCGATTTCCACGTCGAAACTCAGCGGCCCGATCCTTGGCTCATGCACCAGCACGGTAACACGCCAAATGCCGGCCGCCATCACATCAAATGGAGCTGACTTGAACAGCCGATTCGTTGCCGATGCGGCGGTCGCCTGCATTGGACGGATCTCCCCGCCGGAATGTTCCAAGCGAATTTGTACAGGCACCCGGTCACAAATCGCTTGCGAAGTCGCATCTTGCACCAGCACACTCACGTCAAACATTCCAACGCGCGGCGACGCCGGTGCGGTAAATACGCTCACTTGCAGATCGCCAAAGCACCGCGAAACCCGAAGCGTTCCACCATCGCCGCGTGCTTGGGCACCAATGAACCACATGCTGGCCGCAAGCGGCAGCATCAAAATTGAAACCTGAGACTTGAATTCTGCCTTGTTCATCCCGGTATCGTCCCTCGCATTTCCATTGGCTGCAGCAAGATCCACACGCCAATGAAGAACAGGGCAGTCGCTAGAACCGCCCAGGGCAAAGCAATCTTGACCGTCGCTCGCGGTGAGTCCGCCATCGACTTCGCCATTCGCCATGCAGCATACAAGGAAGCAAGCAGCCCAAAATCGAGCATCACGAGCTCAAATTTCAGCAGCCAATCTGGTGCGGGGCGGCAGCACGAACAAGTCCAATTGGGCGTGCCGAGCGAACCCATTCCGAAATCGGTCACAAACCGCTGCGTCGCTGGCACAATCGTCTCCATGCTCGTGAAAAAGTGGAAGCTGTAGTGGGCCGTCCACATCGCAAATCCCAGCGGAATCAGTGACCAAGCGAAGCGACAGGCCAGCATCCGCAACGATCGATCGCGAACTGCCAAGCGGCTCAGGCCCGACGCGGCAACAGCGGACACCAGCGGCAGTATCACGAGGCTTACAGCGTAGAAAGCCGTCGTAACACCAAATGTCGATGAAAAGTTCAGCGCTTTCGCAATTCGATCCTCAAATCCAACAACCGGCGCGATCATTCCAGCCGCATTCGCAAACGCGCCGAACACCAGCAGCATGGCTAGTGCGGCATAATCGAACCGCCGACTGAGTCGGCCGATGCCGGAACGCAACCCATCTTGCCACAAGCTTGCCGTCGGCGCGACGGGCAACACGCCGACGTTGTCGTGCGGGCAGGCCCGAACGCAGTCCAGACAAAATGTGCAGTCGAGGTTGCCTCTCTTTCGCGGTTGAAACAAATGTAGTTCACAACCGGGAATATCGGCTCGGCCGATCATGCAATCGTGTGTCGTACAATTCGCGCAAACCGCCAGTTGTCGCACCTTCACTTCCAGTGGCGAGACAACCGCATGCACAAAATGAAATTGGCCGATCGGGCAGATATATTTACAAAATGGAGCATCGCGGAAAATGCCATCGATCACCAGAGCGCCGATAAAATAGGCAATTGCAATCCACGCCGTCAGCCACGGGCTATTCCATAGTGAAAACGCCTCGTAGCTCCACAAAAAAACCGCGAGTATGGCAACGGCAAGCCATTTCGACCGCAGCCACCGCGGCCAATTTCGGCCTGCTGGCAGCCACCGCCGCGCGATCGTCCGCGGAAGCATGAATGGGCAGCCATAGCAAAAAATATTGCCCACCACCAACAAACCGAAGATAATAAATCCGCGCCAGTGAATCCATGGCACAACCCCCGCCAAGTTCATCGGCGCGGCTTGGGGGCCAAACAGTCCATCGACGATCATCGCGGCGGTAATGACCAGGGCGAAGGCTTGAACAAGTGGTCGAGTCGCTTTGAGGCGGACAAGACGGAGCCAAGGCGGAAGGCGGAGAGTGGAGGGCAGGTTTTCCGCGAGAACCGCTGAAGGGGTGAATTGGCGAACGGGCGAAATGGTAAATCCGCGTGCGAGTTTGCCCTGTTCTTTTCTGTCTTCTCCGTTCCGCCTTCTGCGGTTTGTATTCCCGGTTCCCCATTCCACCTTCCACAATAGCCGCACCCCAATCCAACCCAGCGGCAGCAGAAACACCACCGATCCCGGCACCCACATCATCGCACCGGCGGCGGCTTGATCGTCGAGTACGGAGCCACTGCCGAGCCGTGGCATCGCTTGGTAATGCAGATAGAGCACGTGGTCGGAAAACGTCAGCAGCGCCGAAAGCACCGTGTTTTGAATGTCCGCAAGAATGAGATATGGCACGAGCAGCCAAGTTGGCCAAGCCGGTCGCGCGGGATAGGGACGCACGATCGGATACCAAAACAATAGCCCCGCGGCGAGGAAGCACGAGTGCTGAACGTAGTGCCAGGTCGGATACGCCAATGCTAGCTCATACATCGTCGGCAGATGCCAGAGCCAAACCGTGCCGACGAATATCAACCATGCGGCAACAGGATGCGTCGCCAGCGCCGCGCAATTTCGCAACCATTGCCTGCGCAAGAGCGGAGCAATCCACACGCGGCGAAGTTCGCGCGGCGTTCCACACAGCAACGGCAGCAACGGTGCGCCGAGCCAGACTAGCGGTGGCGCAGCCATCATCAACAACAAATGCTGCGCCATATGAGCCGGCAGCACAAGCGAAGCGAATGTTTCCAGCGGAGAAGCAAGCGCTAGGTAAATCGCAGTCAGGCCCCCGCAATACGCGGCCAGCTTTGCCCCAGTCCAGCGCTGCCGGTCGCGGTGCTGCAGGATGCGCCACCCGCGCCAGTACCACGCTGCGGCAACGAGCAACGAAGCCGCCAACCACGGCTCCCAAGGCCATGAAACGAGAATGTGGTCGAGCGTGTTCATCGTGGCGTCGGGCAATCTGGCGTCTGATTGGCCTGCAGATCGTCGGTGCGCCAGGGTCCGTTGGAAATCGTCGCACAACTGACGACTGAGAACCAGCAAAACTCAACGATACCAGATTACCAGACACATGGACCTTGCTGACACTTTTTCAAAAAATTAGGCCGGCCTGAACGTGGTCGTTCAGGCCGGCCTTTCTCGTCGTAATTTCAGGGGAACGAAGTCGTTCGCTCAGCAATTTACTGGCGACTACTTCTTCGTCTTCGTGGCGGCCTTCTTCTTTGGAGAACGAGTGGCCTTCTTCGTAGCTTTCTTCTTCGCTGCCATTTCCATTGGCTCCTATCTGGTGAGCACCTGCAATCGAGAAGCGGCCGACTCGGGGCGCTCTATGCCGAGCTGACCTCTTTGCAACGGAGCAATCGTCCGCCGCAAGACAATTGATTAAGCAAGTTCAGTCGCTTTGAGATAACGCTCAAAGGAACCTCTCTCGCTTGGACTGATACCATTGGAACCGTTATTACGCAGTTTCGTCAAGACGAGTTTGGGGTTGACTTTCCAGAAATTGGCGAACCGTCGTCATCGCACGATGCAAAGACCGTGTATCGCGTTCGCACCCGGTCACACGTCTCTTCGCGGTTTGCCTTGGACTTGCAACGTGAGGAGCGGGCTCAACAGCGCATCCGAACGACTGCTACTCCGCATGCCGCGCGCGGCCAAACGATGGCTGCATGACCCCCAGTAACGATGCTACCGACGCTGTTTTCGAGCAATTTGACCAGCTTTGGCCAACTTCTACAATTATGTCGCAGACGTTGCCCCATCATCCTGGAATTGCACCCATTCATTATCCGATGTTGGCAGTGGGCAAATTGTCGCACGGTTATCCATGCATTTTGGAACGATTAGAAACAAATAGCTTCACCACGCGAGCATCTAAATGACGGCACGCTTCCTCACCGCACTGCCGGTTTACAACGAAGTTCATCACGTAAATCCCGTGCTCGATGAAGTGCTGCATTATAGCCAAGAAGTGCTGGTGGTTGACGATGGCTCGACGGACGGCACTTCGGATTTATTAACCGCGCGGAGCGACGTACATGTGATTCGGCATCCGTACAATCGCGGCTATGGGGCAGGGCTGAAAAGTGCGTTCGCTTTTGCGCAGCGCGAAGATTACGACGTGCTGGTGACGATCGATTGCGACGGGCAGCACCAGCCGCAGATGATTCCGGAGTTTGTCGCCGCGTGCCACGATGTCGACCTTGTTTCGGGCAGCCGCTATTTGAAGAAGTTCCCGGCGGATAGCGACCCTCCGCTTGCCCGGCGGTTGATCAACGAGCAAATTACGGCCGAATTGAATTCTCGGCTCGGATTGCGGCTAACCGACGCCTTTTGCGGCTTCAAGGCGTACAAGGTGTCGTCACTGGCAAAGGTCGAAATTACCGAAGCGGGATATGCGATGCCGCTGGAGTATTGGGTCCAAGCGGCAAATCAAAGCTTGAGAATCATCGAACTTGCCGTTCCGTTGATTTATCTGGAAGAAGCCCGTTCGTTCGGTGGATCGCTAGATGACGCCGAGACGCGGCTGAGGTATTATCGAGAGATTATCGACCGCAGCATCGGACGGCTCGGGGGCGCGGCATCGCCGCAGTTCCGCGAATGCCAGAGCTGCCGTTGAGCTGGTAACGATTTCGAGTCTGGCTGCCCTCAGAGCCGCTTTCGGGAGTCAAATTGTTGAACATGGTGGCCGATCAACCGCCGTCGGGATGCGACCGAACATCGCACCCAGCTTGCGATCTAATGCCGCGCGCCGACAAGTGCGCCGGAGGCCGATTCTACTGGCCTGAATGGTCGGCTCGAATTGCGAAGTTGAATGCTCCGCGCGCAAGCGGCGAAAAGCTGATCGAACCGCCACTGGAACTTGCCGCGGAAATGATGGCTGCCAACCGCAGCGGCATTTGCTCGGCCGACTATGAGCTGCAAGGCCGCGGCCTTGGCGAACTTGCTTGCGAGGCGCGGAAGCAATTGTTGGCCGCTGCGGTCGCCTACACTCGCGCGTACCGCGATGTGGCGCTACCCGACAAACCGGCGGCGATTTTTCTTGCAGGCCATCAGCCCGAGATGTTTCATCCTGGCGTTTGGCTGAAAAACTTTGCGCTGAACCAATTGGCTCAGCAGCATGGTGCGGTGGCGATTAATCTGCAAATCGACAGCGACACCATGAAAAGCTCGTCGCTGCGCGTTCCGGTCGGCTCGGTCGATGCGCCTCGAATGGAAGCTGTGCCATTCGATCGCGGCACCACGGACACGCCTTTCGAGCAAAGGCCCATTCTCGACCCTAGCCTATTTCGATCGTTTGGCGACCGCGCTGCACTATCCTTGAGACCGCTGATCACTGATCCGTTGTTAAAAAGCTATTGGCCGCTAGCGGTCGTTCGCTCCAGAGAGACCGACAACATCGGCCACTGTGTTTCGCAAGCCCGGCATCAATTGGAAGCTCAATGGGGCTTACAAACGCTCGAAATCCCTCAGAGTCGCGTCTGCGATCTTCCGGCGCTTCGCTGGTTCGTCGCGCATCTACTCGCCCAGTTGCCGCGTCTTTGGGAGATTTATAACTCCGCTTTGCTGGAATACCGACGGGAACACAAGGTGCGTTCGTCGGCTCATCCTGTACCAGAATTGAATTCGGTCGATGGTTGGCTGGAAGCCCCGTTGTGGATTTGGTCGAGCGAGAGCCCCAGCCGGCTGCCGCTATTCGTTCGCCAACGAAACGACGAGCTAGTGCTATCGAACCGCAGCGACATCGAGGCTGTAATCTCAATTACGCCGGAAGGAACTGCCGAATCGGCCGTCGAACAATTGGCAGCACTGTCGGCCCGTGGCGTTCGCTTGCGAACCAGGGCGCTCATCACAACGCTTGCCGCCCGGCTGTTGTTGGGCGATCTGTTTATGCACGGCATCGGGGGTGCGAAGTACGATCAATTGACCGATCGGATCATCGAGCGGTTTTTCGGCATTCGGCCAACCGCCTACTTGTGCGTTTCGGGGACATTGCGGTTGCCTGTGCCTGTCGCGCACCGTTCGGACAATGGTGCGATTCATCATCGCCACTGTATCCGCGAGTTGCAGTATCACCCGGAGCGATTCATCGATGTTCAATCGGCCGGCAATAACGGCAACGCACAATCTGCCGACCGTTGGATTGCTGAAAAATTGCGATGGATCGCGGTCGAGCAAACTCCTCACAACGCGCGCGAGCGTTGCCATGCGATTCATCAAGCCAACGAAGCCTTGCAACCGTTTGTCGTTCATCGGCGAGATGCTTGGACAGCCGATGCACTTCAGCGGGCGAAAGACGAGCGGTCTGAAAAAATTTTGCTGTCGCGAGAATACGGTTTTCCGCTTTTTCCGGAATCGACCTTGACAAATTTTTTCGGCGGACTGCTGGAAAAATCCTCCAGCAGCGATTAAGCTGCCGCACAGGCAAGGCAGTCTCTCCTGCGCGGTTGGGTGCTGCGAGTCTAGCCCATGCGTTGAGGAGCGACTCGGCTACCGAACTGGACTGGTGCACCAGCAGAAGGGATTCGGGATGAGCGGAGCGACATCCTGGTCGCAAGGACGTTTAATTTCCTGTCGCAGGCGCGGCTCTTGGATCCGCACCGTGCGGCCGCTTCGTCAGCGCAGCCTGCGCCGCAAAAGCAAGTTGCAAGCGAAGACTAGCGCCGTCAAGCGACAGCCGCTGGCGACAAGCGTTCATCCTGGCGGGCGAACTGCTGAAAGTGAGCCACGTACACCTCATGCGAAAAATCGCATGGTGGCTTCCGCAACTCTCATGCCCCCTGAAGGGCCGCCTGCAAAATCGGGGCAGTCCTTGGGGCCGCTGATTTCCGGCGGCGCGTTCGGCGAGGCTCCGCACGGCCAATTCGCTCTGGTGGCGGGGCGAAGCGGGGATCATCCGTCGGTTTACCAAACGCTCATCAACGTCTTCCAAGGACCGTCGCGCAGCGAATTTCAATCCCAACTCGACGACCCGTTTTATGAGCCTCTCGATCGGCTGTTGGTTCGGCGCGGCCATCGGGTGCTGTCGCACTTGCATTTAACGCGGCGTACGATGCGATTTGGGCAATCAAAGCTGCCAATCGCGGGCGTGCATTGGCTGGCAACGTTGCCGGAATTTCGATCGCAGGGATTTGCGTCTCGTTTGCTCTTGGAGGCCGAGCGAAGAATTGCGGCCGACGGCGGCTTGCTGGCCGTTGTACGAACTTCGATTCCGCATTTCTTCGCGCGGCACGGTTGGGCAATTTGCGGTAGACAGAGCGTCGCGCACGGCGAAGCGCGGCTGGTGCTCGGTCACTTGCAGCGCGAATGCGCAGACCGCTTCGCTCGGAGGCTGAGTATTCGGCTCTGGCGGCACTTTGAGTTGCGTGCGCTCATGCGAATTTACGAGCAGAACATCCAGTTGGCGTATGGGCCGCTACATCGAACCGAAACTTATTGGCGCTGGCTGATCAACCGCAAAGCCTTTGACACGCTGCTTGTCGCCATCGATGGCCGCGACCGGCTGGAACTCGATGACGCGACGGCGCCGATCGTCGGCTATGCTGCGCTGCGGCAAGGGCGCGTCGCGGAACTGCTCACCGCTCCCGGTCATCCCACCGCCACTCACCAATTGCTTGCGCGGGCATGCGCTGAATCGGTCGAGCGCGACCGTCGCGAATTGATCGTCCATGCGCCGATCGAGCATCGATTGCACGACTTGGTGATCTCAGCAGGAGGAACATACTGCAATACCGAAAGCAGTCGAGGCGAAGTATCCATGATGAAGATCGTCGATCCGGCAAAACTCCTGGCGGCAATTGCACCAGAGTTGGACCGTCGGGCGAAACAGGCCCATTGGCGGCGCGACACTGAACTGGGGCTCTGCGTCGACTCGGCAAGCTGGCGACTGCTCTACACGCGAACAGGAATTCGCGTACGAGGCGGCCCCTTAGGCCGTCATCGCTTGACGATGAGTCGTGCTGAATTGACGCGATTGATCTGCGGTCGCGGGAACGTGCGAGAAACGGCCGCGGCCGGACGAATTCGGGCCGCAACGAAAGAGGCGCTGAACTTGGCCGACGTATTGTTTCCCAAATTCGAACTTTGGCGGCCGATGTGGGACGATCTGACGGCATTTTAATCCACCGCGACTGAGAGAAAGATTTCCGATCAACAATCGCCTCGGGCGACCCTTCGCTCGCACTCCTTGATGTGCGGCGCAACGGAGGAATGGCCCAGGCCGATCGTGTTGTCACATTCATGGATCTCACCAATGACACCCGCAATCATGAAATTGGCCTTGAGTGAATGCGAGGATGAGTCAGCAAACTGTAGTGCGAGGGCAGTCAAGCGAGTCATGGAAGTGCAACCAACGGCCTAATCCATTGCAATCCGCCGCCTGCATCAAGAGCCTTTAGCCCTCGCGCAAAAACACTATTCGTGATTCAAATGCTCTCCAATCGCCCGCTCCGCTAATCGACGCGCGACATTCAGCCATTCCGACTTTCCCGTCACATGCCGCGTGACGTAGACGCCTTCCATCAACAGGCAAAGTTCCTGCGATAGCCCACGCGCATCTTTCGCGCCGGCGGCCGCCGCTAGGCCGGTCACCACATCTTCCATCGCTTGCTTGCTTCGCGCCGCAGCCACATGCGCAGGCTCGTGCGGCAGCGGAAACTCGATCGCCGCATTCACGAAAATACAACCTTGAAAAGTTGCACCGTTGATTAACACTTCCACGACATCGAACAGCGCCCGCAACTGTGCCACAGGATCTTCTCCCCCGCGCTGCCGCGCCATGTTGCGAAATGTCTCTTGCATCATCCGGTCGTGAACGTCGAGCGCTTCGAGCATCAAATCGTCTTTGCTGTCGAAGTGCTTATAAAACGCCGTCTTGCTGATCCCGACGTCGGCGAGGATCTGATCGATCCCGACGTTGCGAAACCCGTCGCGATAAAACCGCTTCGTGGCCGCTTCGACGAGCTTTTGTCGCGTGGTTGTAGGCATGTCCACGTGGGAAAACGAGGGGCAATTTTGCGGCGTGTACTAACAGTCAACCCAGAGTGTACCACAAGTCAACTTTGCAAATCCGCTCATGAAGCGATAATTTGTGATACCCATTCAACCTGCAAGTCCCTGCTGGAAGGAGAATCCAATGAAACGCACAATGTTCCTCGCCTACGGCATCGCCTGCTATGCAATGTTCTTTGCCGTCTACGCCTACTTCGCCGGTTTTGTCGGCAATTTATTCGTCCCTAAATCGATCGACTCCGGCACGCCTGGCCCCGTCGGCATTGCTCTGACAGTAAATCTCGGCCTGATCGCGCTGTTCTGCCTACAGCATTCGATGATGGCTCGCCCGGCGTTCAAGCAAGTGTGGACGCGCTTCGTTCCACATCCGATCGAGCGCAGCACCTACGTGCTCATTTCGAATCTCCTGGTCATCCTGCTCATGTGGCAATGGCAGCCGATGACCGCTGCCATCTGGAATTTCGATTCCGGCATCGGCTACATCGTGATGATGGCGCTGTTCGTCGCCGGCTGGCTTCTCGTGCCGGCAGTTAGCCTCATGATCAACCACTTCGATCTATTTGGCACGCGCCAAGTCTGGCTGAACTTTAAAAACAAACCCTACACGTCGCTCCCTTTCCGCACGCCAATGGCCTACAAAATCGTTCGCCACCCGCTCTATGTCGGCTGGATGCTCGCCTTCTGGGCTACGCCGTCGATGTCGCTCGGGCATTTCATCTTCGCCGCCACCCTCAGCGGCTACATGATCGCCGCAACCTTCGTCGAAGAACGCGACCTGGCCATTCACTTCGGCCAGCAATACTCCGACTATCAACATATGGTTGGCCGCTTTCTTCCGCGGCTCAATCCCTCGACTGCTGCGCCATCAGAAATCGCAACTCCTGCCGCCCATTAACAATGCCTGCCGCCTAGCTGCCGCTGCGCTCAAAAATTGCACCGCACTCCGCGCTTCAATAGCTCCTGCGCTAGCGATTCGACGCCGGTGAACTGCACCGCGTCGATGCCGGCGCGGCGTGCGGCTTCCACGTGCCCGGCGATGTCGTCCGTGTAAAAAATCCGCTCGGCGGGCACGCCGGCCGCTTCAATGGCGGCCCTAAACATGCTTGGATCGGGTTTGATTGCCCCGACATGATAGCTCAGCACCATTTTTTTGAACGCCCCTGGCAATATCGCGTAGCGGCCATCCGTCACCAATTGCCAGTGCGAGTTACATGTGTTTGACAGTATCCCCAGTGGAATCCCGGAATCCTCCAGGTGGCCAATCAGCGGGATGATCGCTGTATTGAGCGTAAAGATATCCGCGTTGGCGCAATGAAACTGCTCGGCATTCGGCCGCGTCCCTGTTGCCTGGCAAAACGCCTCATAAAACTGTTCGTCGCCGAGCTGCCCCGATTCATATTTCCACTCAAGCCCATCCGGCTGCCCAAAGATCACATTCCAAGCCTGGTCCTCGGCAATCTCGGCCACCGCAGCCGTCTGCCGCGCGGCCAAGTGGTGATCGAAAAAGCAGATCACGTTGCCAAAGTCGAAATAAATGAACTCGGGAGGCATCGCGAAGGGCCAAAATAGAGAGCGACAGTTTTCGATCGGGCGATTATAAACACGATCGCCCCGCCGCAAAATAGGCAGCTTAACTGGAGAAATCCTGCCGCCAAGGATCGTCGATCGGTGCCGTTCGACCCACGCCAAATTGCACCACGGCGAACCGGCTCAGGGGAGGTGAAAGTTCGACGCCTCAGAGAAAACCAGCCCAGGAAGTACCGCCCCGCGGATGCGACGTCGATCCCCAGTGGAAATGAGAAATGAATGAGGCTGTCGCCGCATACTACCTGCCGCTTAGATTTCAACTGCGGCAGAGACGTCAAATAGAGCCGTTTTCGCCTGGCACTTGTTCGCCTGGTTTGATTTCTGGTTTTCCGACGGGCGGCTCGGCAACATCCTTCTTATTTTCCGACTCAAACGGTGTTTTCAAGTCCCTCGGCGATTCGTCTTGCTTCTTGACCGATTCAGTCCCCGGCGGCACGGCCGGTTTCTCTGCCGATTTTTCTTCGGGCTTTTGGCTGAACGTCGATTGGGGACTGGCCTCCGCGCCGGGCACTGCCCCAGCCACTGGTGCCGCTGGCATCGTCGGCGTTGCTGGCGCCGGCACCACTAAGTCGGCCCCGGTGCAAGGGTCAATCGGCACGCGCATCACCACGCAGCGCGGCACGCGCTGTGTGTACGTGACCGGCACTCGCTTCTCGACGTATTGCGGAACTTGGATGGTTTGCTCTTCGGCGACCATCTTGCAGACCTGCACCGGAATCTGATCTACGCGCTCTTCGTTCACCATCCGGCAGGTTGTCACAGGAATCTTCTTGACAACTTCTTCCTGCACCATCTTACAGACTTGCACCGGAACCATGTTTTCCACACGTTCGACCACCGGTCGGCAAACGGTGACGGGCACTTTGCGAACGTGCTCTTCGGCAACCATACGGCAAGTGGTAACGGGCACTTTACGCATCATTTGCTCGTCCACGTAGCGGCAGACTTGCACCGGCACTTTGTTGACGACTTGTCTTTGCACCATCGTCGTCTGCGGAATTTGTTCGGCGACGATATTCGGCCGCCAGACACGGTTGGTCACCATGGTCGATGGAGCTTGCACTTGCTGATATGCTAGCCGCGACGGAAGCTGAGTTACGCAACCCGTGCAAGGATCGGTTACGCTGCCGCCGGGAATGCAAACGGGCTGATTGAAAATCGGACCCGGCTTGCAGACTTGATATTCTTGCCAGCCGCCGCGGTCGGCATAGCGAGTGGTGTAGGTCGTCACCGGCTGGCAGACCGTGCTGCACTGGTCGTGATAAGCGGTTTCATAGACCGGCTTGCGAACGGTGAAATATTCCTGCCGCTCGGACGTTTCGTAAACCGGACGGTTGACGACGAAGCGCTCTTCGCGCTCGCTGGTTTCCATCACGTTGCGAACGCGATTGTAGCTGCAGTCGCGCATCTGAGTTTCGTAGATGGGTTTGTTGACGAGGTATCGCTCTTCGCGCTCGCTGGTTTCATACACGGGCTTGGCGACCAAATATCGGCGCTCACGCATTTCGGTTTCGTAAACCGGCTTCAAGGCAGTCACTTTTCGCTGCTCGTAGACCGTCTCCGTTTCGATGCGATACGCGGTGACTTGCTGATCGTCGTAAACCGTCTGATAGGAAAGTCGATAGGCTGTAGTGCAAGTAGGTGTCGGCGTGCAGCACTGAGCTGGCGTAGACGATTCGTGGCCGAGTGAGGCAAAAGTGACAATCGACAAGGCAAGTAGCTTCTTCATATTCGGATCGAAATTGGGCAAAAACTACGAGTTATTGGTACGGCGCGCAACTGCGCACCAGATAACTCAATGTGGCGGACAAATTGACGCGATGCAAATTGAAAAAGCAAAAGTCGTGCCGCAAGTTGAATCAGGATATGGACTTGGGGCGCGCAAAATTTTTTGAAGTTATCGACTCATTGCGCCGACAGCGCAAAGTCAGTCCGCCACACAAGTTACAGCAAGCCATCGAGTTGCAACCGAAGTTTACCTAGACGGTAAAGTTTGACATTTCGTTCACCGGGCGCTTGCCCGTGGCAAGTCGAGGGCGATGAGTGTGTACAAATTTACAAAACTTGGGCGGCTTTGCACAAAAGGTCCGGTTTATACAATTACGGAAAAGGGACAATCCTCTTAGGGTTATTTTTCTCCACGGCGGCGGGAGCGCGATTTGCCCTACTGACAATCTGGTTGGTCTGGGGACAATCGCGGTTGGTCTACAGGCTGCCAATCGTTCTATCAAGCGGTTATCGTTTCACTAATCATTTGGTCCAATGGTCGTCCGTTCGAAGCTTGGCACCACGAACTTTCGGTATATCTACTCGAGATTTTCGGAATCTCGAGCGTGGTCGCCATTCCGCGGTTGTTCGGCATCCACCGGATCAATGTGTTCGACATCAACATTTACGACATGGTCGCCGAGCCGACGGCACAAGAACTCCATGAAGGGCAATTTCGGCTGATCGATCTGTTCGCATGGACCGCGGTGGCGGCCACGATGGCCGGAATCACGCGCTGGTTGGGTTTGCCGCGTAGTTTCGAATGGATTGGCACCATCATTGCCTCGCCAGTTGCGGGGCTGTTTTCGCTATTGGCAGTTTGGGCGACGCTTTGCAGGGTGGGACTTGCACCCACGGAAAACCAACACCTTTTCACGGCGCACTGAGAAATTCAGGCTAGGTCTTACCTTGTACGACTCTTTCATTCGCTGCCTTCCTCCGGCTTGACGCCGACGCACCCCGACCCCTTCCCATCCTAGCTATTCGATCATCCGGCGCAAGAGGACGGCGTCGAGGACATTATGGTTCTGGCCTCGTTCGTAGCCCACGGGAATCGTGCGGTCGATGATGTAAAACGCCCGATGCCGCGTAATCTCGCCGGTGTCGGCCCCCAACTCCTGGCCGAGCCAGTAACCGTCGGGATAAACGGAATTCGGCCCCGCCGGCACGGCAGGATTCTGGTGTGGCGAGACCTCGAAATAGCCGACGGTGATCCAGACGGCGTAGACATTGGAGCGGGTGGTAATGTTGCCCATCGTCCGCGTGAGTGCTTGGTATTTGAACGATGGATTGCGCGTGACGTCGTTATAGGGCTGAGTGCTGGCGGCGTCCATCAACGGCTTCTCGGCCGAGCCTGGATTGTCTGGATAAGGGCGCAGCAGCGTGACGGCCACCGGCCGGCGAACCGCTGCCGCATTCAAATCGGCAGCGCAGGCCGACCTGAACGGATTCGAGACGATCGACGGCAGGCTTGGATTGAACGAATAGCCTGTAAGAGCATCTCCGCGCCGACTATTGACAAGGTTTGCAAAGGTCGTGCCTGGAATTTCCAAATGCGTGGCCTGGTCTCCACCCAGCAGCGCGCTCCACACGGCGGGATCCGCAATCGTGTTGATGTTCACCTTCCCCGGGACTCGGTAGTTGGAAACCACGCTGAATGGCGGATGCAGCCCTTCGGTGCCTGGCGGTTCTGTTCCAACGGGGCCGCCGCTCCAGACAAACTGCTGCGGGTTCAAGAACATTTCGGTTCCAACAAACGGTGAAGGCACTTCGAGAAATTCGAGCACATTCGCCGCCGCCGCCGATTGTCCGACGCCGCTGGAGCCGTCCGAAGAGTGGAAGAAGTTCAGGAGATGGTTGAACGGAGCGCGCTGATTCTGAGGCGTGTTGTTTGACTGGTTGTAGGGCTGGCCATTGGTAATGGTGGTGAACTCGGTCAACAAGCGCGCCGGCGACGTGGCGGGAACGAGCATCAACTCGGCAATGCTCGAATAGGGCCGATTGTTCCACTGCAACCAGGGGAACGGTTTGTGCGGATCGCCCACGTAAGCTCCCAAACCGGGGCCGAGTTGGCTCGCTCTGAGCGGGTATCCGTACGAGCCGTTCAAGAAACCCAAGGTATGCAGACCATGCTGCGTGGCTCCAGCGAGCGCCGTGGCGTTTTGCGTGGTTGGCGCTGCGTAATACTTGAGTTCGTGCTTGAATACCAAAGCCGCGGTCGGACCTGGTTGAGTCGCTTCCGGGTCGTCGGAATACTGCCACCACAGCAGCGAGTTGCTGTTCTGCGTAGTATTTTGAATGTTTGGCGACGGAGTGTAGGTCGATAGCTTGCCGCGCTGCCGGCTGGCAAATCGAAATTGGTTTGGAGCGGTGCTGGTGTTGAGACTGTTGCCGCTGTCGTCGCCGTTGAAGACGGTCAAGTCGATGGGCATCCAATCGACGGTCAAATAGGGATTGGTGATTGGATCGTAACTCACCAGCGGATTGGCCAGGCGCTGCAGAAACACGGTCTTGTAGTTCAAATACGAGCCGGTTTTCTGATAGGTGGCTTGCTTGATCTGCTGCAGAGGCTTGCCGGCTTTTGTGTCTTCGGGGACGTTGAGAAACTTCAGATTGCGAGGGTTTTGCGTTTCCAATTGTTCGCGCAGCGGCCCGTAGCAATCATAAATTTTGGCAGCCGTCGATTCGTTGTCGAACGACGATCGCGCAAACAGCGGTTCCTCGTAATAGGCGGAAATCAAGGGCTCGGAAACGCTGATACCGATGCCTTCGGGGAATCGCGTCGCAAAACTGGGAACTTGCGTATCGATCCATCCCGGCGGTTTGTCGGCATCGCTGCCGATGCCGACGGTCATCGCCAGCGGGGGCTGAATCGTAGTGCCCACGGCCGGATAGTTCGCGGTCGTCAACGCGTGATCGAAAATATCGACCATTCCGGCGGGCGCGCGAAGCAGACGAATTTTCTGCGTGGACGGTTCGTTGGCGGGCGTCTGATAATCGCCGCTCGTCGCTGCCGTGGTGGTCCAACCGATGCGCGTGTATTGTCGTGGCCCAACCACCATGTATTGCCCCGGCCGCATAAATTCTGGCCCGTTGCGGCGATAATAAATGCGGTCGGGATTTGGATATGTCTGCGGAGAGAGCGCACCTGTGAACCACACGATTCGCTCGATTTGAAATTTTTGGTTCCCTCCCGGCAGCAAGCTTGCATTTGCATTGGGATCGCCTGGGTATTGCTCGGTCTCGAACGACAGCGTGTCGTACTTGCCGTCGCTCACATCGCCGTTGCCATCGGGATCGAGCAGGCTCTTTGGCGAGGGGGTGGTTTGAGTTCCGTATACGTGGGGCAAACTAATGGCCAACCTCCAAACGGGATACACCTTTCCATTGTTATCCGGCGGAGCGAGTCGTCCGAGATGCAGCGACCATTGGCCGCTCGATGTGTCCAGTTGATACAAGTCGCCGGCGTGGATCGCCTGCGCCGATGAATCTCCTGGGCAGTAAAGTTCGAAAAACGCGGAACCCTGCGGAATCCGGCGCTGATCCGGGTCCAAATCGCCGTTGGCAACGTCTTTTCCAGTGGAATCGAACTTGCTGTCTTTCATCGCCATGTCGTGAAACGCAAGCGTCTCGGTCAGCATCAGCGCTGGCGCTTCGCAACCCCAAACCAATCCTCGATAGCCTTGCGTATCGTCGGTCGTGCCGTTGGTGTTTTGGCCAAGCACACCATCGACGTTCCAGGTTTGCCCAGGGTAGGTCGTGTTTTCCGCCGTAAATGGATCTAGATCGTATTCAAACGGTGTGCAGATATTGTCCTGATCCATGAAGTCGACCACGTTGACGGCCCACTGCGCAATACGGCGGATCGCCAGCTTTTGCTTATCGGTGGGGTTGAGTCCTTGCTCGCCGAACCATTGGACGTTGGTGGCGACGTTGAGGTATTGTTCGTCGAAGAAGAGACGGGCGAGAACATAGAGGTGGCGAGCCATCAGTTGTCTGGCCATCAGATTGTCAACGTCATTGACGACACCGTCGTTGTTCACATCGACGCCGTTGCTCAGCGCGAAGGTGATGTTGGTGTTGTTGAAGGCTTGCACCCACTTGCTGACGTTCGCCGCCCCGGTTTGTCCGATGTTCTGCAATTCGGATAGCGTCGCTTCGTCCACGACGCCATTGCCGTCGCTGTCGCGGCCGTCACCCAGCGGGCGATTGATGTTCATCCGCAAGCCCGCGATTAGTTCTGGCGATAGCAGTCTGCGAATCTCTTTGCCAGTGGCCTGATCGAGCTGGGTTGCCGACCATGTGGAATTTGCCGACTGCAGCGCCGGCCGGATTTTCGACGCCAGCAATTCCACCACCGTCGAGGCGAAACTCCGGCCATAGAGGTTATTCAAGTCGTCGCGCAAATGGGGCGGCGCAGCGATGCCCGGCGAGGGTAGATCCCAACTGTCGGATGTAATCTTGGTTCGCCAAGCGGCAATGTTGCCCGGCGACGATGCAACCGCCGTCAATCGAGACGAAAGCGCAGTCGTATCGATGTCCCACTGCCGCAAGATGCCTTCGAGGTCAAAAACCGTGTAGGGGTCGTCGGCCGATGTGTTGCTCGACGATCCGCCGGGCCTTGGGCCGTTGCGCGAAAGATCGAGATCGTAGGGGGAGAACGCCGTTTCGCCGGCCCACCCAGCACCGGCGACAAGCGGCGGCTTCCAATAGATGGGTTGGCCGCGAAAATCGAGCCCCACTTGCGCGCGGCCCCAAAAATCGGCGATCGTGCCGTAGGAACTTTGCGGCAAAATGACCGGCGGCGACGCGGCGGGATTAAAGGTCGGTTCGGGCCACTGGAAGTGTTTGAGTAGCGACAGCGGCGACCTCACACTGCTGAGCGAGAATCCCGATTGGGCCAAGGTGGCGCCCGCGGCTTGCTCGCCGTAGCGGCCCAGATACGGCTGGCCGTTGGCCGCGACAAAACCGGAAAGGATCGCCGCGGTTTCGGTTTCGGTGAACACCGCCCGCAAGTTGATGTCGGCCGGCCCGAAGCCTTGCCCGAAGGGCAATGCTGCCCCTGCCGCAATCGTTCCCGTGGCGTCGAACGACGGCCAAGGAGTGAGCTTCGACGCGGCGATTTGACTGCCGGTCGGCTGCATTGCGGACTGCATCGAATTCCCGTGGGCATTGACATTGACCCGGCCGTCGAGATCGACGCAGTGGATGGCAAACAGCGGCTTATACTTGCGGCCATCGAGCGTGGTGCGCACGGGGAAGCCGAGATCGAGCCAGACGCTGTCGGCTATGCCGTCGCCGTCGTTGTCGATGTCCCAGGGGCTGAAACTGAGCGGGTTTCCCGATGGATCGATCCCCATCAGGTTGGTTTGCCACAATGGATTATTGTTGAAATCCAAATTGGGATTGCTGCCCGTGAAATAGGGATGATCGACCGGTGTGGGGCGGAGGCAGATCCTTCGCAAGAGCCGCGCCGCGTCTCCGGGAGTGCCATCGCCGTCTAGGTCGTTCTGATTGGTCCAGTCAACAGGAGTGCCAGAGCGGTTTCTCCAGTAATTTATGAGATCTGGCCGGTGAAATGATGGAAGGATCACCTGCCCAGTCGGCGCGCTGAATGACAGGTGTAGATTCTGATAGTCGGCGGCATCGTAATCTTCATTCGCTCCGCCGAGACCGCCGAAAGGAATGCCGAACGGATACGGAGAACCTGGGCCTTGGCAGCCATAATCGTTTGTTCCCAGATTGTAAGTCGATGCGGTTCCGCTATCGTTTTCGCCGGTATGGAGGTATGCAGGATTCAAGAGCAACGCTAGACGCAGGCTATTATTCGTCCCGGTGTTGCTGTCGGGATCGTACATCGCATTGAGCGTTGAGCTTGGACCGTTCAACGAGTTATATCCAAAACCCGTGCCGGAGAACGGACGACCGTTGATGAGGAATGTGTCGCCTGGCGCCAGAGCAATCGTGCCGCTGGAACTCTTGAAGGTAACAACGTGAATGGTCACTCGATCGTCGGTTGGATTCGCTGAATCTGGATCCTGATAGTTCGTGTACCGCACGATGCGCGTGCTCTGGCCGCGCAGCGCGCCGCTGGTCATCGTCAGGACGCAGCCTTCGTAATAGCCTTCGAGTTTGCTGAATTCATCGAACTCGATCGGCGTGGTGGAACCGACGGGGATCGATCGGGGCGCCACGAGCATTTCGGTGATTTGGCCGCCGGCAACCAATACAGGATTGGATGCCCCTGGAACCACGTAGCCTCGTACACTGTTCGGGCCATAAAACGTGGTCGTCACCGACCCGCTGGTCAGCGTTCGCGACATGGGGTCGCCATACATATCTCCCAATAGGCCCCAAACGCTGATCGGCGAATGTGGGTTATTCGAGCCGCGCAGCACTTGCAGCATCGTGGCGTCCAAATCTTGCTGCGGCGGCACGGCGTTGGCTTGGCCGCGGTTGAACGATTTGGATTGGCTGAGTTGTTTGTTGGCCAGCAGCACGTAGGTCAGGGCCATCAGGGCGAACAGGACCAGGATGCTGAGGACGACGAGAATCAGGACGCCGCGGCGGCGGTGTGAAGCGGGATGTGGGAGGTAGGAGTTAGGATGTTGGATTTCCTGACGCATGATTTCACCTGGCAATTTTGTTACTGCGCCCCCGACTGGGTCGCTAGCCGCATGAACGCTGCTGGCGATCCGCGATTAGCCATTTGCTTTCGGCCCGATCTATCTCTAGCCCGTAATCCCTAGCCACCAGCCACTAGCCCTTTCATTGACTCCACTGCGACGGCCCTTCCAAACAAATCGGCCGCTGAAAGACGGCCACGATGTTGTCGAACAGGCAGGCGTAGGTGTCGTAGTGACGGAATTGCGACGGAATTTGCGACGGCCACGCGACGCTTGAATCATTCGGCCATCCGGGTTGAACGGTCTGCCAATCCGGCCCCGAAAGTGTGACTGATCGTCCACGCATTTGGACCATGCCTCCCGTTAGATCTGGCACCAGAATTTGACCGTCGTCCGTATCACTGGAGTTCACAATTCGATACCAATTAAATACCGGCCAAACTTGCGGTTCGGAGGTGTTGCCGACTGGAACTCCCGTCGGCTCGTATCGGCACAGCATGAGCCAATTGCCGGGGCGCGCGAGCTCCAGCTTGGTATCGGCACCGTTTGCCGAAAGTTCCGCAAGGTCGAAATCGCCGCCACCAAGTCCGGTGCTGTATTGTGCAAACCTGGCGTACACCATTTCTTCTTGGCCGCTGCCTGGAGTTGGAACTGAGGCCAAGCGGCGATTGAAAATCACCAGCGACATCAGATACTGTCGCTTCTGCTGAGCGACAACATGGTCAGGTTCCAACTCAATGGGCGTCAACGTGATCAGCCAGGAATAGAGTCCTTCATAATCGCGCTTGAGTCGATTGTTGCTGGCATCGACGGTATAAGGGCTTTCGGCGGGTAAGCTGGAATCGTCGGGGCGGTTCGCATAGGTGTCGTCGGCCGAGATACAGAGGGCGTCTGCCAGCGGCCGGCTTGGAAAAAACTTGCTAGTTGACGAATCAAACACGAGCGCTTGGGCGACGGTGAGCCGCTTCATTCCGAGCCAATGATGCACGTAAGGCGGATTCGTCAGTGGCACTGGCGGGGTCGGCGGAAAAAATGGCGCGCCGGGATATGCTGATCCTGTGGCAGGAAAGTTTTCGATTTTCTGGTAGTCGGTGGCGTTCTGAAATCCAGCTACCGCCGACATCCATGGATCGATGACGATCGGCGGATGGAAATCGGTGGAATAAGCGGCATATGGGATCCAGCGGTTGTTTATACTGTCATAAATGCGCCAATTATCCATATTCAGCACGCCGCGGTTTTTCAGGCCTTGCACCGCGTTCATGCCCAGGTTGGCTTTGCGTTCTTCTTTTTCGGCTTGGGCGGCCTGGTAGCTGCCGACGGGGAGCAGCGACAGGACACTGACCAGGCCAATGGCGACGATGCCGATCGAAATCAGCACTTCCATGAGGCTGATGCCGCGGCAGGCAGGGGGCAGGGGGCAGAGGGCAGGGGGAAATTTTGCCATTCCCGACGGCCGATTTTCGACTTTTGAACCCAGAACCGTGAACGCTGGCTGTTGCTTCATCATCGCCCTCCCATGGTTTGAGCCGAAGTGGCTAGTTGCCGCGAGCGATTGAGGGCATTGATCAATTTCTCGGTATCGTTCGCGCCGGTGATGCTCGCATCGGGAAATTCGGCGACTTCGGCCGTGGTGACCAGGCCCGATTGCGGATTGACGGCGACCCAGATGTTTTCCAGGTCGCGGAAGTTGTGCTTGTCGGTTTGCGTTTCGCGGTCGTCGGCCGCCGAGTAGGAGGGGGACGAGCCGGCGGCGGCAATTTTTTCGCGCTTGCCGACGAGCAGATAGAGCGGATCGCTGAGAATAAACTGATTGCCGCGCATGTAGAGCTTGTCGAGCGAGCCGGTGGGCTTGAAGGTGATGATGATGGGCTGGCGATTGAGTATGCCATCGTTGGTTGACAGGTCGTTGATGACGAACTGGTTGACTGCCGCTATGCTCGAATCGAGCTGATAAAACGGCAACAGGCCGACGCCGGACGAAAGCAGATCGACGGCGGTATTGCCCGGCATTTGCAGCGGCGTGGTGGAGAGCCGGATCGGCTGGCGGAAGATTTGGAATGGGACGTTCCAGCCACCCGCCAAAGCAGCGGGGGGTAGGTAACGAAAGATTGGCGTCACTTTGGTTCGTGGCGTCGTTGCGTAGTTATAGATGAACTCCGTGTCGAAGGCGGGTTCGATGGGAAAGATCGCCAGCGCGGCGGTGGGCTTGTAGTTCCCCTTTGGATCGAGAGTAACGTTGGAATTGGACGACGAATTAGGATTCAGCAGGCGGTACTTAATGCCTCGATAGGCGAACTGCACTAGATCTCCCGGTCGTAAGATGCCGATCCACGATGTATCCATCGCGCTAAGCGTCATCAGTCCTTGATATGTTGTCACCGAAACAGGCGGAAAGCCTGGGGCTGTAACGATGTTTGATTGCGAACCGGTGGGAACAATCGTCACGCCAGCGACCGAATTGGTATTGTCTCCAGCATACGGCTGCGGCACTTCGCAGAGGTAGAGGTTCATGGCGGCGGCCGGCTCGAAGTCGGCACCGGTAGTGCTGGCGGGCATACGCAGCTTCTCGATCCAGATTCCGGCCGGCCGGCCGATCTCGGCGGCGCGAGCCTGGGCTTCGGTGATTTGAGCCGAGAGCAGCCGCGCGGCCTCGCGCACCCGGCGCGTGTCGAGCGCAGGGCGGACGATGGGGATCGTGGCGACTGTGATGAGCGAGAGGATGACGATCACCACCAGTAGCTCGACGAGGGTGAAGGCGCGGCGGTCGGTTTTCAATCGTTGCATGAGCTGGTTTGATGTGCCGTCAACTACTTTCGCCGCGCATCCCCTGAAGCCCAGCGAGCATTTGCAAACTCTCTCAGTGTATTGGATCTCTAACCTGGCCCGGTTCCGAGATCGTGATTGGTGATGTTGTCGATGGATTGGTCGCCATCACTTGGATCGAGAACGGAACCAAACAGGGCGTTATCGACTGGTATATACGGATTATTTGGAAATGGCGCCGGGGTTAAGGAATATTGAAAAGGCGTGTTTTTGCTATCGGTGAAAATGTCGTATTCTCCATCCGCGCCCGCCGAGTAAATCAGCGGATACAGTGGCGGATGAACTCCGCTGTTGTAGAAATCACTCCAATAGGTTGGGCCACTGGATAGCGGCTTGTGAACCTTGACGGGATCGAACGGGTCGTGCTCTGAATAAGGCGCACTCGTTTGGCTTTTGGGCTGCAAAGTGGACACAAAACCGGCGGGCCAGCGCAAGAAGCTGATGGGCTTTCCCCAAGCATCTAGAAATTCCTGCAACCCATCCTGATCGGTGTCGCCGATTTCGCTGGGATTAAACTGCTCCATCACGTCTGGGTCGTCAATCCCGCGCGAAATGATCAGATACAGGCATTCCGCCCCTTGGTATTCGGTTGTTTTTGTTGGAGTGGAGTTTAATACTCGCAAATAGGAGGCGCTTGCGCTAGGCCGGCTGATCTTGGATGACGACGTGTTGTATATAATCGACGTTACTGGAATATCTATAATGTCGGTGAAACGATCGGGCAACTCGAACCGCATGATTTCACGCAATGCGTTGAGTCGGTGGCCGGCAAAGGCGATGGGCCGCTGCATCGTATTGCTGGGCACGACAATCGGCACTCGGCGCGTGCGATACGACTCGTACTTCTGCATGATGAGATTGCTGAGCTTGTCGATTGTCGAGCGGGTGCGCAGTTCCTTGGCGGTTCCTTCCGCGCCGGCTAGTGCAAATAGGACCATCGATGCCAGGACGGCCAGGATGGCGACGACAATCAGAAGCTCGACGAGGGTAAAAGCGCGGCGAATAGCAGGCGACAGGCGACAGGCGGCAGGCGCGCGAAGAGTGGTCGCGACCGAGCCTGCGGCGAATGGTTGAGACGGGTGGATCATGGGAATTCTCTCGCGATGGCGAGGTCGCCTTGTCGCGGCGACCGCCTATTGCGGCTTGGCGTCGCCCAACGATTGCTGGCTGAAATTAGTGATGTTGTCGTCGTCTTCTGAAGCGTAGCCCTCGCCCGAGCGATAGATCTTTGCGACGGCCAAATTCAGCGTGCCACTGACCAGCGGGAATGATTTTGCGACGGGCGACGTAGGCGTTCCGAAATCTCCGTCCACGCCCGCGGAAACGATCTGGTACGATTTGGGATTGGCGTAGATTTTTGCTTGCTCGCTCGAATCGAGTTTTCCATTGTTATTGGCGTCCCAATCGAGGTTGGTAAACGCGCCGTCGTTGTTGGAGTCCCACATGTACGGCATGTAGGGAATGAAATTGCCGCTACCCACAGTCGCCGAGGACTGATTGTTGTGATACAGGTAGGATCGCGACTCGAAGTAGACATACGGCTGACTGCCGGATGGGGCTTGAAAGACTGGCGGAATTAGATCGGCGATGACCCAGCCAGTTTTTGTGTTGGGATTTATCAATCGCCCATTGAATTCTAGCCCGCCGACGCGCTCGGCAGGCTGAGGATCGTACAGCGACGAAAGGGGCCGTTGCTTATTGGCGCTGAAACCACGAAGCCAAAACGCCAACGCTTGCGCCGGGCTCATCGCGGGAGAGGATGAACTGTAGGCACCATTATTGTAGGTTGGGAGCGTCCCATCGGCACGCGGGATATGCCTCACTTCCTCGATGGCATTGCAACGCGGAAACGCCTTGGTAATGAATCGGATCATCGCGGCTTGAGCCGCAGAGTTGGTATGGTCGAGATTCGACGGCGGATAATCTCCATGCTCGTTCTTAAACTGCGCGAGAAAGTTGTCCATGTTGGTGATGTCGGCTTTAATCGCCGCGCCGCGCGCTTGAAAAAACACCTTGTAAGCCGCCACCGAGGCCAGGCTGGCCAGGATGCCGATGATCGTGATGACCGTCAGTAGCTCGACGAGGGTGAAGGCAGAGTGGCCGGCGGCAGGCGGAAATTTTGCATCTCCCGACGACCGACTCCTGAACTCAGAACCCCGAACCCCGAACCCCGCACCCTTGTTTGTTGCTCGACAGCCGTCCATACAACGTCCTTTCGCGAAATCGCTTTTTTTGTTGGTTACTTTTTCTTCCCTTTGGAGCCGCCGCTCAACGAGGTGATCAGCGAGACCAGGGGCAGGAACAGGGAGACGACGATAAAGCCCACGCAGAGGCCCAGGAACACGATCAAGAGCGGCTCGAGCAGGCTGACCAGCGATTCGGTCAGCACGGCCACTTCTTCATCGTAGGTGTCGGCCACTTTGTAGAGCATGGTGTCGAGCTCGCCGGTTTCTTCGCCCACGTCGACCATGTTCACCACCAAATCATCGACGACGCGCTGCTTCATCCGCATCAAGTAAAGCAGCACGCCGATCGGACCCAGGCAGAACATGAACCAGAACATCACCGTGAGCGCGTTGAACGGAGGGGCGGAGTGCTCTTTCATCGGCTTGGCGATGCTCTCGCCCTCGCGAATCGATTCGGTGACTTTGCCGTAAAGCCGCTCGAACATCGAATTGCCCGAAGTCTCTCGGGTAATGTTGAGGGCTTCCAAAATGGGCACGCCGCTGGAGACGAGCGTGCCCAGGGTGCGCGTGGTGCGAGCCATCGTGTTCTTTTCCACAAGCTGGCCGAAGACGGGCACTTTCAGCACGAACAGATCCCAGCCTTGGCGGCCATAGGTGAACTTGCGCAGCAACTTGATGAACAGCCAAATGCTCAGCGGGATGCCGGGAATGAGGAACCAGTATTTCACGCAGTTTTCGGAAATGGCCTTCAGCAACAGCGTGGCGGCGGGCAGTTCGGTGCCAAAGTCGTCGAATATTTTGATGAACGCCGGGATGATCTTGATCATGATGAACGTCAAGATGCCGACGGCGACCATGACGACGACGACCGGGTAGATCATCGCCCCTTTCACCTTCCGCTTGAGCGATTGGGCGCGTTCTTGGAACTCGGCAAGGCGGCGCAAGATGACTTCCAACGCCCCACCTGCTTCGCCGGCCTTGATCATGTTGACGTACAACCGGTCGAACGCCTTGGGGCTTTTGGCCATCGCCTCGCTGAGGGTGGCGCCCCCCTCAATTTCGTCGCAGACATCCATCAGACAGTTCTTCAGGCGACTGGGCTTTTGCTGACCTTCCAAGATTCGCAGGCTGCGCAAGATCGGCAGACCGGCGTCTTGGAGAATGGAAAGCTGCCGGGTAAAGGTAGTTAGCAGCTTGCTGCTGACGCCGCCGATGGCGAAGCTGCGCTTCTTGGCGCCGGTCTTCTTCTCGGTCTTTTGCTTGCGCTCCTTCTTCACCGCGATCTTGGTGATGAAGTAACCCATCTGCCGAATGGTGGCTTGGGCTTCGGCCTCGGTCGGGGCATCGATCACGTCTTTGATCTCTTGCCCGGTCGAATCCATCGCTTCGAATTGATAGGTAGGCATGGCAGCACTCGGGGGGAATTCAAAATACAAAATGCAGCGTGCAACATGAAGGAAGCGACGCGACGAGCGTGGCTCTATTTTTCAAGTTGCCAGTTGCGATTTTCATGTCGCTTACGCTTCCAAAATCGTCTCTCGGACGACCTCTTCGGCCGTGGTGGTTCCTTCGAATGCGGCGGCCATGCCGGCGTCGCGGAGGGTGACCATGCCGTTGCCGCGGGCGGCGTTGCGCAGCTCGTCGGTCGAAGCGTTGCGCATGATCATGTCGCGCATGTCGTCGGTGATGACCATCAACTCGAACAGGCCAACGCGACCTTTGTAGCCCGTACGGTTGCAATGGTCGCAGCCTTTGCCGCGGTAGAACTTTTTGCCGGCGATGTCGGCCGGCTTCAATTCCAGTTCGGCCAGCAAATCGGCCGACGGGGTGACTTCTTCCTTGCACTGGGCGCAAATCCGGCGGACCAGGCGCTGCGCCAAGATGGCTTCGACGGTGGCGGTGATCAAAAACGGCGGCACGCCCATGTCGCGCAGCCGGGTGATCGTGCTGGGGGCGTCGTTGGTGTGCAACGTGCTAAAGACCATGTGGCCGGTGAGCGACGCCTGCACGGCAATTTCCGCCGTTTCGGTGTCGCGAATTTCGCCGACCAGAATAATGTCGGGGTCTTGCCGCAGGATTGACCGCAGGCAGTTGGCAAACGTGTTGCCGATCGATGCGTCGATGGGGACTTGCACCAAACCGTCGATGTCGTATTCGACGGGATCTTCGGTGGTAATGAGCTTGTCTTCGATGCTGTTTAACTCGCTCAGCGCAGCATAGAGCGTGGTCGTCTTGCCGGAACCCGTGGGACCGGTCACCAGCACAATGCCGTTGGGCTTGGCGATCACGTTGCGAAAGTCGACCAGCAAGGCCGAATCCATGCCGACCTTACCCAGGTTCAACTGCACCACCGAGCGATCGAGCACTCGCATGACCACGCTTTCGCCGAACATCGTCGGCAACACACTGACCCGCAAATCGACGGGATGCCCGCCGACGGTCAACTCGATGCGACCGTCTTGCGGCAGGCGGCGCTCGGCGATGTCGAGATTGGCCATCACTTTGATGCGCGTGGTGATGGCGAACGCCAAATGGCGCGGCGGGGGAACCATCTCGAACAGCACGCCGTCGGCCTTGATACGGATTTTGAATTCGTCCTCGAACGGCTCGAAGTGCAAGTCGCTGGCGTGCTCTTTGATGGCCATTAGCAGGACCATGTTCAAGAGCTTGCGAACCGGAGCGCTGTCGGCTAGCGCTTCGACGTTCGTCAGATCGATCGGCCCGTCTCCTTCCATGGCCTGGGCGGCTTCGCGCAACTGGGCGTCTTGCTCCATGTCGTGGACGAGGCTTTCGACGCTTTCGGTGCCGGAGGAGTAGAACTTGTCGAGGGCCCGCTGCACGGCGCTTTCGGTGGCGACCATGGCTTTGATCTCGTAACCCAATAGCGTGCGCAGCTCGTCGCGGATGGTGAGCTTTTGCGGATCGCACATGGCGATCGTGAGCGTGCCGTCTTCAAAGGCGACCGGGATGACGCGGTAGAGCTGCGCCATCGGCTCGGTAACGCGGGCCAACACATCGGGGAGCAGCGTCGTTTCGGCCAGATTCACCACGCGCATGCCCATCTGCTCGGCGAGGGCTTGGGCAAGCTGCTCGTCGTTGATGTAGCCGAGACTTTCGGCCACTTTGCCGAGCATTTCGCCGGATCGCCGCTTTTGCTCTTCGAGCAACAACTCGAGCTGGTCTTCGGCAATAAAGCCGAGATCGACGAAGATTTGACCGATGCGACGCAGTGCCATGAGTGGTGCGGTTACGTTTTAGGGATCGATATGTTGGTTTGAAAATGCCGAATGCCGAATGACGATTGTCTAAGGAAGGACGAAGTACGAATGCCGAATGAAAGGTTCTGGATACATGATTTTACGATTTGGTTTTGGCGAGCATTCGAACATTCGTCATTCGACATTCGTCATTCACGCCCTAGTGCCCCGCGCCGCCGATTTTGTCCATGTCTTTGGCGCGGCGATCGACGTCATCTTCGTCGTCGAAGGCGCCGCGCTCGGCGTTGGCGATTCGCTTTTGCAATTCGTCGACCGAGGCGGCCTTCATAAACGCGTCTTCTTTGGCGATCTTGCCCTCTTTCCAAAGTTTGAACAAATGATCGTCGAGCAAAATCATGCCCTTCTTGGCGCCGGTTTGGATGGCCGAATTGATGCGGAACGTTTTGTTTTCGCGGATCAGGTTGCCGATGGCCGAATCGACCACCAGCATTTCGTAGGCGGCCACGCGGCCGCCGCCGATTTTGGGAATCAGCGTTTGCGACAAGATGCCGATAATCGCCGTCGAAAGCTGGACGCGGATTTGTTCTTGCTGGTTGGTGGGAAATACGTCGATGATGCGGTTCACGGTGCCTTGAGCGCCCGTGGTGTGCAGCGTACCGAACACCAAGTGTCCGGTTTCAGCAGCGGTGATGGCCGCTTCGATGGTGGCCAAGTCGCGCATCTCGCCGACGAGGATCACGTCGGGGTCTTGCCGCAGCACACGCCGCAACGCTTCGGAGAAACTGGGAACATCGACGCCGACTTCGCGCTGGTTGACCGTCGATTTCTTGTGATAGTGATAGAATTCGATCGGGTCTTCGATCGTCATGATGTGATGATCGACCGTGTCGTTGATGTAGTCGATCATGCTGGCCAGCGTCGTGCTTTTGCCCGAGCCGGTGGGGCCGGTGACCCAAAACATTCCGCGAGGCCTCATGCACAACCGCTGCACGGCTTCGGGCGTGCCCAGTTCGGCGAACGACATCAGCTTGTTGGGAATTTGCCGCAGCACCATACCGACGTTGCCGCGCTGCTTGAAAATCGAAACGCGGAAGCGGCAATAGTCGCCAAAGGCAAAACCGAAATCAGAGCCGCCGACTTCGGCCATTTCTTGTTGGCAGCGGTCGGGCGTGATGCTTTTCATCAGCGCCACGGTGTCGTCGGGCTCGAGCGTCTTGGTTTCCAGGCGTCGTAGGCGGCCGTGCAAGCGCAGCACCGGAGGCTGGCCGACGGAAATGTGCAAGTCGGAAGCGTTTTGCTTCACGACGGCCATCAACAGTTTGTCGATGAGCAGGCTACTCATAGGTTTATAGAAGCTATTCGAATCGCCGTGCGGAAACTGGATCGACGGTTGGATTGGCGCGCAAACCCAACCGCCACGTCGAAATCTCAACTGAACTCTTGCCAGTTCAGCTACGTTTCAAAATGATCTTGGTAGGCCCTAGATGTTCCGGTTCGTGCGGCGACGCAGGCTGATTCCGACCTGCGCCGCTAGCGCTGGCAACTCTTGCCCACAAATGAAGAGCGGATCCCTCGATGGCTCGTCGGCCCGAACTTTGTAAGCCTGAAAAAGGGATGGGATTCCGCCCAATCTTTCGGTTGCCAGCAGATTATTCGGCGAACGCACTGGTGGCTCAAGCTTTCGTCGAAAAACACCAGCGACCACGTCGCTCCACCGCTAATTCACTGTGCCGCTGCGGACGAATCGCGAATGAGCTTGTCTCCTCTTGTTAGAATTGAAATGAGTCATTGTTGATGAGAACACCCATCCTGAGACAATCACCGTAGGCGGCAGCCAGACAATCGATTTGCAATGGTTCTGTCTTGGGCTGGCTGGCGTCGGCAGACATCTTATTTCTGTGTTTTTCTTTTGTGTCTTTACTGCGGAATAGGCGATCTCCTGCTTGCTTACTGCTCCACCTGCTTCGCATTGCGGAATACTTCCTCAACCGTAGTGATTCCCTTCAAAACTTTTGCGATTCCATCGTTGTAAAGTGGTGTCATTCCTTGGCTTATGGCGACTCGTCGAAGTTGCTGCGTCGGCGCTCCCTCGAAGGCCATCTCGCGGATTTTCGACGTCATCATCATTAATTCGAAAATGCCCAGCCGACCGCGATAGCCGCCTCCGCCGCAATGGCTGCATCCTCGCCCCTTCATAAAAGTCGCTTTGGCAGCCATCTCCGGGGTGATTCCGGCTTCTGCCAAAATGGCGTCTGACGGTTGGTGCGGCTGCTTACATTTCGAGCAATTGACGCGGACAAGACGCTGGGCCAGCACGGCAATAATGCTGCTTGCGACCAAATAGGCCGGAACTCCCATGTCGATCATGCGCGTAATAGCGCCGGGCGCATCGTTCGTATGTAGTGTACTAAAAACTAAGTGTCCAGTCAAAGATGCTTGGATGCCCATCGATGCGGTCTCGGCGTCGCGCATTTCTCCGACGAGGATGATGTTAGGGGCTTGCCGCAACATCGAGCGAATGATGCGAGAGAAATCGAGACCGATGTTATGGCGCACTTCGACTTGGTTGATGCCAGGTAAATAGTATTCCACCGGATCCTCGGCCGTGATGATTTTCACATCGGGCCGGTTTAGCTCGTTCAAAGCAGCGTAGAGGGTAGTCGTCTTTCCCGACCCCGTGGGTCCGGTGACAAGGATAATGCCGTTGGGGCGTTTGATAAGCTGCTTAAATTGGCGAAAGTCTGACTCCGACAGGCCGAGTTGCCGGACACCCACCCGGATATTGTCCTTATCTAGCAGCCGCATGACGGCCGATTGGCCGTGGTTGGTCGGTAGGACGCTGACCCGCAGATCGAGTTCCTTTTGGCCGGCGGTAATCTTGATTCGGCCATCCTGGGGTCGGCGGCGTTCGGCAATGTCCATTTTGGCCAAGATCTTGATGCGGGACAGCAGCGCGCCCAGGAGCCGCTTGGGCGGACTGTCGCGCTCGACCAGCACTCCATCGATGCGGTAGCGAATTCGCACGCGGTCTTCAAACGGCTCGACGTGAATGTCGGACGCTCGAAGCTGAACGGCTTCGGAGATAATCAATTGAACGAGTTTGACAATTGGGGCACTCGATTCGTCGACGGCTTCTTCGGTCGTCGTGGCGTCTTCGGTGGTTTCGGTAAAGTCGATCGCCGTATCGGTGAACTCTTGAAGCATCGAGTCGGCGGATTCGCCATCGATTTGGCCGTAATGCCGGTTGATGGCCTCTTGGATCATTTCGCGAGGTGATAGGGCGATTTCGATGTTCTTATTGAGAATGAACTGCAACTTGTCGCGCGTTTCAAAGTCGAGCGGGTCGCTCATGATGACTTTGAGCGTCCGCTCGTCGATTTCGCTGAGGGGCAAAACCGTATTTTCGCGAGCAACCGATTCGGGGACCAATTCGACAATGGCCGGTGGAATGACGACTTCTTCGAGATTTACGAAGTCGAGGCCGTGTTCTTGCGCCATCGCCCGCATCACTTCGTCGCCGCCGGCGTATCCCAGCCGGATCAGCTCGTCGGCGACGCTCTTACCCGATTGCGTAGCAAGCTTCTTCGCCTCGGCCAATTGGTCGGGACTGATGATCTTCTTGCGAATCAGGATTTCGTCGAATTTGGCCATAACGAATTCAACTCACCCAACACTTGGCGCGGGCTGGGTTGTGCGGAAAGACGAATACTTCGGGCGCCGCCGATCGAACAACCGGCCCGCAAGAAGCCTCTTCCTAAGTATCACTGCTGTTCCACTCGCCAAGCTGCTGAATCTGCCGGATTGAACGAACAAAATAAGTGCGCAATTCTCCGATTGATTTTTCACGGCTACCACAAAATCGGGCCGACGACGGTAGCCCTGGCCAGAGACGAATCGCTCACACCGGCCGAAAAGCCTTACCGGGCATCCATTTAGCGTACTGGGCGTCCATGGGGCTGTCAATTGTGCGCCGCTTACCGTTGAGGAGCCGTTGGGGGTTGAACGACGAGGCCGAATCCCTGGCCAACGGGCATGAAACTGCGGCAAATATCGAGGAAAGAATTCCGTTCCTGCAGTTCGTTGGATGCGGTTCGGTGCCAGTTGGTCGGTCAGCACCTATCGACGTGCAAATCGTTCGACTTCAAGCCCTAGCCGCTTCATTTTCTTGTAGAGCGTCGTGCGGTTGATCCCCAGTTCCTGTGCCGTTGCTTGGCGGTTCCAATGGTGGCGTTCCAGCACTTCCAGAATGATCTGCTTTTCCGGCGACGCCAGGGCCTGTTTCAGGTTCTTGCCTGGGTCGCTATGAGCCGAAATCGGGGCCTCGGCTGCCAACTGGGACGGCAGATCGTGTACCTGCACCGTGTCGTCTTTGCCCAACAGCACGGCCCGCTCGACGATATTTTGCAATTCTCGAACATTGCCCGGCCAACGGTAACGTTGTAGAGCCGTCATGGCATCTTCGCTGAATGCTTGAACCTTGCGGCCAGATTCCTCGCAGACTTCCTCCAGAAAGTGCTGGGCCAAGAGCGGAATGTCCGATAGACGATCGCGAAGCGGCGGCAATTCGACGTTGATGACATTGACGCGATAGTACAGGTCTTGCCGAAACCGGCCTTCGGCGACGGCTTTCGATAGGTTCTCATTGGTTGCCAAAATCACGCGGCAATCGACGCGCTGCGTCTTGGTGCCGCCAACCGGCTCGAATTCGAGGTCTTGTAAGACGCGCAGCAGCTTCACTTGCATCCCTGGGCTAGCGGTGCCGATTTCGTCGAGGAAAATCGTGCCGCCGTTGGCGAGCATGAATTTGCCCGTTTTGTCGCCGGTCGCGCCCGTGAATGCGCCGGCGACGTGACCGAATAGTTCGCTTTCGAGTAGCGTTTCGGGGAGCGCGCCACAGGCGACTTCGACAAAGGGTTTGTCGCGACGGCCGCTGGCGCGGTGAATCGCGCGCGCCACCAGCGATTTTCCGGTACCACTTTCGCCGGTGATCAGCACGGTGGCTTTCGTGTCGGCGATCGACTCGATCATCTCGAAAATCCGTTGCATTCGATGGTCGTGCCCCACGATGTTTTCCAGTCCGAATTTCAGATCAAGCTGAGCCTTGAGCTGCTTGTTCTCTTCCATCATTTCACGTTGATTCAAGGCCCGATCGATGGCCAATTCCAACTCGTCGTCGATCAGCGGCTTGGTCAGCAAATCGAACGCGCCCGATCGAATGGCCTCAATGGCCAACTCCACGGTGCCGTACCCGGTCACCAAGATCACCGGCGTCGATGGGCTGCGTTTGCGAGAGTATTCGAGCAACTCAAAACCGTCGCGATCAGCAAGGCGGATATCGACGATCAATAAATCGAACGGCTTGCGGTCGATCACGGCAATGGCGGCTGCGTAGTCCGCCGCCACGTCGACTTTATAGCCCTGTTCTCGCAGCCAATCGGCCATCGAATTCAACACGTGACGGTCGTCGTCCACCAACAGCAAGGTGCCTTTTTTCATAAGTATTTCAAGCCGACGTTGCCATCGGCGGAACGGCAAGCGACAGGCGGCGGTTTGGTGCGAAAGTGGCGGCCTGACGAATGTCCGCCCCATGTGGTAAATGCCTGCCAATGGCGAAAAACGCAAACGATCCCTGTCGAAGTTTATCTACGTCATCTGAGCCAAAGGTCAACGCGGACGAGAATCGAACACCTAGGCGGTTCCATTGATGCCGGTTGTAGGAGATAATCGGGAGAATCGATGTCCATCGCAATGCTTGCGAACGTGCTTACCAAGCAATTTCACGTTGAGATGATCAAGGACCATGATGATCGCCGTCGGTTGTGACCATGCCGGATTTCCGCTCAAGCAACACGTTATCGTGCAGGTGCGCAATGCTGGACACGACGTGCTTGATTGTGGGGCGACGGCGCTCGTGCCGACCGACGACTACCCCGACTTTGCCTTGGCGGTTGGCGAAGCCATTCGCGGCGGCAGAGCCGAGCGCGGCATCGTCGTCTGCGGCAGTGGCGTAGGCGTAAGCGTAGCTGCCAATAAGATTCCAGGCATCCGCGCGGCAATGTGTCACGACACGTTTTCCGCGCGGCAAGGCGTCGAGGACGATTCGATGAACGTGGTTTGCCTGGGGGCTCGCGTTATCGGTCCTGAACTGGCCACTGAAGTGATTCGCGCATTTCTTTCCGCTAGATTCTCGGGAGCCGAGCGACACCAGCGGCGGCTAAGCAAGGTTCTGCAAATCGAAGCCGACGCCTTCAGCCGCAAGAATGCGGAGCAGTAACGTCGATCGGGAATTGTCCCGCAATATCGCCGCCACGGGTCGCCCTGGCGATCATCGAACGACACCAGATTGGCCGGCTGAAGCGTTCGATTGAACTTGCCACCCTTGCGATTCACCGGAGGTCACTTTGACATCGTTTGCGGGATCATGGGCGGAGAAGGCTTGCTCTGGCACTCGCATGACAGGTCAACTCTCACAAACTTGGAATTTCACTGCCGTATTTCCTGCATCCAAAATCGCCGACTTACTAGCGACCCACGAATCAACGCGAATCAGGCACACAGATCCGCGACGATTCAACCCTCCAAGTGTTTCTAAAGTTCGATGGGGTCTAAGTTTGCGCATATTGAAAAATTCCCATTACTCCACTTTGGGTAAGCCGCTAAGATTAGATGGATGTAGGGGTTTTTCCGCTGCTGCGCTCCTCTCCATCCACGTTTTCGAACCCTCTCGGCGGAGCGAATTACCGCTTCGCCGCCCGTTTTTGCCGTCTAATGAACGAACTCGAAGCATCCGTCGGCAGTCTGAGTCTGGAATTCGTCGAAGGCCTGATGGCTGATTATTTGCGCGATTCGGAGAGCGTTTCACCCGATTGGCGCAGCTACTTCGATGAAATGCTGCACCACCGCAGTGCAAGCAACGGGCGGGGCGCGATGCAACGAATCGCGCGCCATGATTCCGGCCAGGGCAACGGACTGGCGGTCAAACAGATCGGCCCGTCATTTCATCCAGCCAGTTTGTTCAAGCCGCCGCGCATCGGCGGCGATGGCGTGGCGCTGGCTCCGCTGCCGCAGGCCGCTTCGCCCGCCGAGCAATGGCACATGGCGGTGCTGCAAGATCGCGTCGACCAATTGGTCCGCGCCTATCGTGTCCGCGGTCATTTAGTTGCGCAGATCGATCCGCTCGGATTGCCTCGGCCGGAGCTTCCGGAACTCGATCCGCATTATTACGGTTTCACCGATGTCGACCTCGACCGCGAGTTTTCGACCGACACGATCGAAGGGCCGCAATCAATGACGCTGCGCCGCATCCTCCAGCGGCTGCGCAATACCTATTGCCGCAGCATCGGAGTGCAGTTCATGCATATGGATGATCTGCAAGTCCGGCGCTGGCTACAAGAAAGAATGGAAGGGACGGAAAACCGTTGCAAGTTACAGCGCCGCGAGCAACTGCGAATCTTACACGGCTTGACCAGCGCGGTCGTGTTCGAGGAGTTTGTCCAGCGGCGGTTTCTCGGAGCAAAGAGTTTTTCGCTCGAAGGAGCCGAATCGTTGATTCCGCTGTTGGAACTGACGATCGAGCGAGCCGGCGAGCACAAGATCGACGAAATTGTTCTGGCGATGGCCCACCGCGGCCGGCTCAATGTGCTGGCCAATGTCATGGGCAAGAGCGCTCAGCAAATATTCCGTGAATTTGCCGACATCGATCCTGAGTTGCACATTGGGCGCGGCGATGTGAAATACCATTTGGGGCACTCGACCGATGTCAAAACGGGCTGCGGCCATCGCGTCCATTTATCGCTCTGTTTCAATCCCAGTCATTTGGAGTTCGTGAATCCTGTCGCGATTGGTCGCATGCGAGCCAAGCAAGACCGCGTGGACGATCTCGATCGCCGTCGCGGCATGGCGCTGTTGATCCACGGCGACGCCGCGTTTGCCGGCGAGGGCGTGATTCAAGAAACGCTCAACATGAGCCAACTCGACGGATATCAAATCGGCGGCACGCTGCACGTCGTGGTCAACAATCAAATCGGCTTTACGACCAGCCCGAGCGAGGGCCGCAGCACGACTTACGCCACGGACATCGCCAAGATGCTGCAAATTCCAATTTTCCATGTCAATGGAGAAGATCCGGAAGCCGTCGCCCAGGCAATACGACTTGGGATGGACTTTCGGCGCGAGTTTCAGCGCGACGTGGTCATCGACATGTATTGCTACCGCCGTCGCGGACACAACGAAGCCGATGAGCCATCATTTACGCAGCCGCAGCTTTATCAAGCGATTGAAGAGCGAAAGAACGTTCGGGAAGGGTACCTCGATCATTTGCTCAAGCTCGGCGGGATCAACCGCGAAGAGGCCGATCACATCGCTTCCGAGTTGCGCGAGCGGCTCGATCGAGAGCTGTCGGTCGCCAAGAGCGAAGAATATGTACCTCGCAGCGATCTCGCCGGTTTTTGGGCGTTTTACATCGGTGGGCGCGAGCGCGAGGCCGCCGAAGTTGAAACCGAAATGAAACGCGAGCGCCTGGTTGAACTGTTGCACAAGCTCTCGCAGACGCCGTCCGATTTCCAGCCGCATCCAAAAATCGAACGGCTGCTGAACGCTCGACGCGAAATGGCGGAAGGCAAACGTCCGCTCGATTGGGCAGCCGCTGAAGCACTGGCGCTGGGCAGCCTCGCGGTGCAAGGATTGCGAGTGCGTCTAACCGGTCAAGACAGCGAGCGAGGCACGTTTAGCCACCGCCATGCCGTGCTGCACGATGTTCATCACGGCCGGCGCTACATGCCGCTGGCAAATTTAGCAGCCGACCAAGCGCCGGTCGAAATCTACAACAGCCCGCTTTCGGAAGCCGGCGTCCTTGGATTTGAGTACGGCTACAGTCTCGATTGTCCAGATGGCCTCGTGCTGTGGGAAGCGCAATTCGGCGATTTTGTCAATGCGGCCCAAGTGGTCATCGACCAGTTTATCGTCAGCGCTGAAGATAAATGGCGGCGGTTGAGCGGCGTGGTGCTGCTCTTGCCCCACGGCTTTGAAGGCATGGGGCCGGAGCATTCCAGTGCTCGGTTGGAACGCTTCCTCAGTCTGGCGGCTAAAGACAACATTCAAGTGGCCAATCCCACGACGCCAGCGCAATTTTTCCATTGCTTGCGACGGCAAGTGTTGCGCGTGTGGCGTAAGCCACTGGTGCTGATGACGCCCAAGAGCTTGCTCCGCCATCCGCAGGCCGTCAGCCCGCTCGACGACTTTGATTGCGGCAATTTTCACCGCGTACTTCCCGATGTCGCTCCCCATGAGCGGACAACCGTCGATCGAATTCTCCTCTGTTCGGGGAAAATCTATTACGAGTTGGAACACAAACGCCGGGAGCTTGGCAAGCACAATGTTGCCATCGTACGGATGGAACAACTGTATCCACTGCCGCGCGGCTTGCTCAGTTCCGCGTTGGCGGGCTACCGCGACGGTACGCCGGCATTCTGGGTGCAAGAAGAACCGGAAAACATGGGCGCGTGGCGATTTATCCGAATTCAATTCGGGCAGCGATTGCTCGACCGTTTTCCGCTTTCCGGCATCTACCGACAAAGCGCCGCCAGTCCAGCCACCGGCAGCGCGAGCAGCCATCGACTGGAGCAGGAGAAAATTCTGGTCGCGGCCCTGGGGGAATAAGAGAGGGCGTCCTGGCGCAGTCGATTCAGGCAGATCGAAGCGGATCTACTGTCAATCGGAGGACAGCGACGCTCGTTACCGTCGACGACCCGTTCGCGCTGCCCCAGGAGTCGGCAAACGCCACGAACTCGTGTTTGGCGATCCTGTCGTTATAGGGTTTCGTGCCCTGTGGATGATTTGTTCCAAGAACAGCCGGCCGCGTGGCCGAGGCGATTCTTTTCGACTGGAAACACTGCCCCTTTTCGCATGGACAATCGCGGGCCACAATAGGCGGATTGTTCCATCTTCTTGTGGTCGAAACAGTCAACTTGCTCATGTCCGTCGAACTTATAGTACCTGAAGTCGGTGAATCGATTACTGAAGTGCAAATCGCACAGTGGCGAAAGCGCGTGGGGGATCGAACCGATAAAGATGAAAACCTGGTTGAAATCGAAAGCGACAAGGCGACCGTCGAATTGCCGGCCCCAGTTACTGGTACGCTAACGCAAATCTTGAAGCAGGCGGGAGAAAAGGCGCAGGTCGGCGAAGTGATCGGCTACATGGATGCTACGGCCGTGGCCACGAAGAGTCCTCCGCCGTCGGCGCTGGATGCCAAGAGGCCATCCCCGGCGGAAAGCAAACGGCCGTTGCAACAGGTCGCGGCCGAGTCGCGAATCATGCCGGCTGCCGATCGAATGCTGGCGCAACAGCGCATCCGCCCTGAAACGGTGACGGCGACCGGTCCCGGCGGACGGATGCTGAAGGAAGATGTGGAGCGGACGGTGGAAGAACGCCGCGGAACCGCTCCCGCGACCACGACGCCCGTTCCAGCAAAACCGACCGCCGAGATTGTAGCCGCAGATTTTCAGCGGCAGCCATCCAGCGGCGGAGCATTGGCGACGGGCTACCCGCGCGAAGAAGAACTGGTCGTGATGAGCCCGATTCGTCGTCGCATTGCCGAGCGGCTGGTCGAGGCGCAACAAACCGCGGCGCTGCTCACCACGTTCAACGAATGTGACCTGGGCGAAGTGATGGCCCTGCGTGCCAGGCACCGCGAGCAGTACGAACAGCGGTACGGCGTGAAGCTCGGCTTCATGTCGTTTTTCGTCAAGGCCGTTGTCGATGCACTCAAGATCGTGCCGCAGTTGAACGCCGAAGTGCGCGATCCGCATATCGTCTACCGCAACTACTACGACATCGGCATCGCGGTCGGCGGCGGCAAAGGACTGGTCGTGCCGATCCTGCGTAATGCCGAGTTCATGAGCTTTGCGGAAATCGAGCAACAAGTCGCCGACTTCGGCCGGCGCGCCGCGGAAAACAAGGTGAAGCTCGAAGAATTGCAAGGCGGCACATTCACGATCTCCAACGGCGGCGTTTACGGCTCGATGCTGTCAACGCCGATCATCAATCCGCCGCAAAGTGGCATTTTGGGTTTGCACGCGATCCAGGACCGCCCAGTCGCGCGCAACGGGCAAGTGGTGATCCGGCCGATGATGTACTTGGCGCTGACGTACGACCATCGCATTGTTGATGGCCGTGAAGCAGTGCTGTTCTTGAAGCGGATTAAGGACGTGATCGAAGAGCCGTCGCGGATGCTGCTGGAGATTTAGACCGAAGGTGACAGACCACTCGGTGTGCGGTGAAGAAAATGCCGCGAGTGGTCGTTGATCGATAGATCAAACGAGGCTGGCAAATCGACCTGCGCCCCGATTCCACAAGCGCGCGGGTAATCCAATCGCGGGATGGCGCAATGATGAATGGATCATCATTCCGGCGAGCGACCCCACCGTCGAAGATCCGCTTGTGACGAACACCCGCCGCGTCGGCGCAAACGACTTACCGTAAACCCGCGACTAGCCCCCATCCGCTTTCTTATCCTCGGCGCTGCGCCCCTCGCGGTGTTCTGATTGCTCCGTGTCGCTGCGGCCATTCGTCTCGGTGTCTTTCGAGCGTTCGCGGCGAGGTTGTGCATCTCCGCCGGGATTACCCGGGCGGCCGCCTTCGCCAAAGCGGCGCATCAACCGCGGAAGCGCCTGCTTCATCTCGACTTCGTCGATTTCCTCATCGCCGTTGGCATCGAGCTTGTCAAACAGCTCTTGCAAACGCTCCGGCAATTCGTCTTTCTTGAATTTTCCATCGCCGTCTTTGTCGAGTTGCTTCAGACGTGCGAGCAATGCTTCCGGATTAGGGCGTCGCATTCCGCCATCGGGACGCCCAGGTTCTCCCGGTCGTCCCGGTTCGTTTGGCCGACCCGGATCGCCGCCGGGACGTCCGCGGAAGCCACCACCAAAACCACCGGCAAACTGCGGGGGCAACAACTCTTCGCGGCTGATTTCCCCATCACTATTTTTGTCAAGCTTTTTGAGCGCTGTCGCGGCATCGGCGATTTCTGAACTACTTAGCTTGCCGTCGCCGTTCGCATCGAGCGTTCGCATGAGAGCTGGCCCCATGATCGGGCCGCGGAAGCCTTCCGGACCGAAAAATTCTGGTCGTCCTTCTGGTCGGCCGCGTCGAGGGTTTTCAGGTCGCCCTGCATCTGGACGATCCTCGTCGCCGCGTCGCACATCGCGCGAAGGGCGAGCTGAGCGATTTTCGCCGTGCGGCTCATCAGGTCCGCGGGGTGGACGATCAAGTTGATTTGGGCGATCTTCCTCAAGCCCGGCCAGAAATTCGTCCAAGCTCAATTTGGAATCGCCGTTTGCATCGCCACGGCGTTTGAGTCGCTCGAACAACCTGCGCTGTTCGTCTGGAACGTCATCGGAGGTTAGCAAACCGTCGTGGTTGTCGTCCAATTCCTTAAAGAGTGCTTCGTGCCGCTGCTTGGGAGAGCGGTCAGGCTCGGATTCATCGGCGGCAATTCCCCACGAGCTGATGCAAAGCGCTGCGACCGTGGAAATGGACAGGGCTAAAGTGCGTGTCATCGTTTGTTCCTTAAAAAAATGTGGAAGGGTTATCGAGATCGCAACCCGAACCGCCAGCCGTGCAAGCGCATGGACGGGGAGCATGATTCCGAATGAAGCGACAAGCGCCTCGTTCGACAAGCAGGATTCGCCGTCATGCCGAATCGCCTTTTCGTGCCATTCGACCTGCTAGCAAACGCCGTATGTTTGTAACCGCAGTTGTACAGCGGCTGTAATTCTTTCGAATATAAACGCTCGCACAAGTTCGCCAGCCCAGCCAAACTCTCAACTCCGTCAGAAATCTAACCGCGTACGAAAGAATTTGTTTCGCTAAAAAAGTTAAAGTTGTTGCTATTGCCTCGCTTAAGAAGAGCCGATTTCACAAGCAATCCTACCGTGATTTCGCCGGCGAGCCGAATCGCAACGCATTGCCAGCAAAGCACTTAAACGCTCTTGTGCGCATCGTCGGCCCCCCCTATAATTTTGCCGCCCGAAGGTCCGCATTTGGCTGCCTTTGGGGTCGCAAACGGTTCGCAAGTGAAAAATTTTGCCGGCGCGAAGCGGCCTCGTTTTGCCTGCCATGCCGATTGGTCCGGCGTTTGCATTTCCCCTAATCGTCGACAGCGAAGCGGTCATGCGGAGTCTGGCGGCACGATCGACACAGCTAGGTGCAAACGGCAAATTTGCCGCAGCATCATGTGGCTGAACAACCACGCGAGTCGCATCCGTGCGACACAATCGGTGGTGAATAGTCGACAACGCCTGCTAAGTCTCCGTGTACACTCGCCAACACTGTTACCACCGAGCTTTTCCCGAACATTCGGGTTAGCTCATGCAATAGCACAGCGAAAGAATTTGGTTGAACGACCGGTCAAGAGCCGCCGATGAATGCATTGCGAAATCTCCGAGCCCGCGAGGTCAAGCAGTGCGAGACATGGATTGCGGCGCCGGCCGTCAGTAGCATTGTAAATTACAGGGACGGCGTTTCCTTCCACCTTGAGCAATCGATTCCATGAGGTTTACTCGGGCCGCGATCGGCTGGTTTGAGGTCATGCGGCGAGGCTTCGACGGAACAAGCGAATCGACGGTTCAAGTGCAGGCAAGCGCCAACCGGTTAGGATTCCGGTATCACGTAAACGAGACATCCGCGTCGCGAGGCAACATTCGTTGCACCTCAGCCAATTCTGGGCGGCCGAATGTCTCACGGAGAATCAACATGCAAATCCAAGGTCTTGGCCAGTTACATCAGGTGCAAAGAATTAATGCTCCTCACATCAGCCGCATTTACGAGCCAACAACGCCCGCCGCGTCGTCGCCGCTCGACACCACCGATGAATTACATCTTTCGCCAGCCGCCGAAATGGCCGGCCGGATGAGCGAAATTCCCGACATTCGCTGGGAACGAGTCGACGCGATCAAGGCCGCCATTGCCGAGGGCTCCTATGTAACCGACGCCAAGCTCGACGTGGCGATGGAACGATTGCTCGACGAGATTGCGTAATCCGAAGGTCGGTCGATCCGTCATGACCGAGTAAGGTTGTCCGGCCGAAGCGATTGTCCGGCCAGTTCGCCTGAACTACGAATAACTCCCATCGCACGAGCGATGCTCTCCGCCCCCGATGGTCGGCGCCATCGGGGGTTTTTTCTCGCTCGGAAACGTGACGATCAGCCGGCCATGCCGACTCGACAATGCTCCAGCATCTCAGCCGCCGTCATCACATAGCTAACATAAAATGGTCCGAACTCGGCGTAGCGAGCGCTGGCTTCGTCGAACCGCATTCGATAGACGATGTCCTTCAGGAACTGCGGATTGCGCGCCCATAGCGTGACGCCCCATTCCCAGTCGTCAAAGCCCGTCGAGGCCGTGATGAGCTGCGTCACTTTACCGCCAAAGGTCATCCCCGTGCGGCCGTGCTCGGCCATCAGCTTGTTCCGTTCGGCGAAGGGCAAGGTGAACCAGTTTTCGCCAACTTTGCGTTTTTTATTCATCGGATAGAAGCACGTCGATGGCCAGGGCGGAAGTTCCGGCATAAGCCGCTGTTTCCGCATCATCGCTTCGCGGTTTTCGTAGGCCTTTAGCTTCGCCTTGTATGCGGGGCTATCCACCTGCTCTCCTTCGTCGACAAGCCGCTGGCCATATTGCTCGACGGTCGGCACGTACTCCGAGACCTCGGTGATCGACACAAACGAATAGGTTGGCACCATCGCCGATCCAAGCGGCCCTGCCAGTACGCGCTGGTGAATCGCGTCGATTTTGAGCGGATTCGGATCGAGCAGCAGCAGACTGAAATCGGCTTTGTGGCCGCCGACCACGCTCGTTTGCAACCGCGCCGTCGCCTCTGGTCCTGCGGGATCGAGCGCCGCAACGAGCGCGGATTTGCCGTCGGCTATTTGCGCCGGCGTCATCTTGGCAAGTCCGCCGCGGCAAAAGCGATAATAAAGATGGCTGCAGTGCCAACCTTCATGGGGTTCGAGCGAAACGTCGGATGTGGCGTTACTCATCGGTTTTGATCGACTCTAGAAATCATGCCCGAAAATCAGCATACCTAAAATGATGATCCGCCGTCAGGGCGGCGGGCAAGCCCTTGCCGTGTCGGACGACTTCGCCAATAAATTTATGTGCTCCGGAATGATCGACTGTTGCAATTTGGAGATGGGAGCATCTTCGGAACGCGTCGGCTGGGAACCGAGCCGGCACAACTGTTTCCAGGCCTACGCAGAGGGTGGCCATCGTCGCGCCCAGCGGGTCATTGCGAATAGCCCCGATTGCCCTTCCGCACTGCTTGACGGTCAACGCAAATTGAATAGACTCCAGTAGGTAGCTGCCGTTGAAATCGCTCCCAAAGCCCGATGGTTGAAGGGGAGTCTATTGGGCGGCAGTCGCACCCCGCGGGAATGGCGGAATTGGCAGACGCGCCAGGTTGAGGGCCTGGTGGCCGCAAGGTCGTGCAGGTTCAAGTCCTGTTTCCCGCAGTGGACTGATAATCGACATCCTTTCTGGGCGCCGCGACCGCGGAACTTGGAACGCCTTCGACTCGCTCGACTTTTTCGCGAAGTTCTTGCCGAGCAGGGTCGCATCCGCCGATCTGCATTTGGGAAATTTCTCACCGCACAGCGAACTGGTCGAAGGTTCGCTTGTCGCGCTGAGAATTATGCGGCGAGTCCACTTTCTGGAGCCGCTGGAGCGATTTCGATGTGGCCGTTTTTTCGGACGATAGCCAGTCGATCGACCAATTTCGCACCACCCTTCGCTCTCGATGTGCTGCCGCTACCAGAGCCGCCAGCTTGCGCGATTTGGGTAGCATGAAGCTTGTGGTGGCCGCTGCCGAAGTTGCCAGCGTCGCTCAATCGCCTACTTTCGTGTTGCATCCTCCCATGATGTGAAAAGTTGACAGGTAATCGCAGGGCGATGTTCTCAATTTCCAACGTGACGATCGGTTATCGTTCCCGAGCCGTCGCACTTCAGCTTAAAGAATTGCAAGCCGCCGCCCCATTGCGCGATCTCTAAGTTGTGGGAAAAATGAGCTATATTTACCTTGCGGTGAGAGCTTAACTTCGCGACGAGCCAGGGGCGAGTCGTGATTGCCCCGTCGGTGAGGGCGTTATGTGGCGTCTACGGTTGGGCCACTTCAATTCGATTCATCAAGGTCGGCTATTGGCCTGCGCCAAGCAAGTCGGCTTTGAAACGCTCGAGCCACGGTTGGCGATGACTTGGGGCGGAGTCCCACCGATCGTCATCACGCCTCCCACCAATGCAACCACTGTTGCGCTCGATGCTCAAGGCGATGCCAGCGGCTCGGCAGCCATCGGCGACAGCGAGGTCGATTATTACTCCTTTTTGGCGCCGGCGACTGGGGCCTATGCGCTGGCGGTTAGCACTCCAGCGTTTAGCCAATTGGATACGGTGCTTGGCGTATTTTCGTCGTCGGGCCAACGGATCGCATACAACGACGACGTTTCAATGGTCGATAGAGACAGTCAACTCTCGGTCGAGTTGACAGCGGGCGCGCGTTACTACGTCGGAATCACCAATTACGATAGCTCAGAGCAAGGCAGCTATGCCTGGTCGATCAACGGGCCTGCTGGCTCGATAACGCCGACGATTGACCTTTCGGGCGCAGCGCTTTCAGCGAGCGATGCCGGGGGCTGGGGAAAGACCATTACTGTTCAGGCCGAAGTGCAAAACACCGGCAACACCGATTCCGGCACGTTTTTGGTCCGGTGGTATCTTGCCCGAGATTCTCAAGCGCAGTCGGGCCGAGTGAGCTTGCAGCGCATCGATGCGCCGCGATCGAGCGTGCGGATCGAAAATATCGCGGCTGGCGGAAGCATCACCATCGACGTCACGCTGAAGCTGCCCAGCAAAGCGCGGACTGGTTGGCACGGATCCAGTTTCTACTTGGTCATGGGGACCGATGTCGGCCGCGAAGTCGTCGAGACCAACGAAGCCAACAATTTGGGTCAGGTCGGCGCTGGATTCGACTACGATCCGATCACGATTGGCGCTTCTGGCGGCTCGTCGGCGGGTAGTTTCAACATCCAGCTCGACATGTCGGGCCTAACGTCGAGCCAGCGCGATATTTTCCAGCGCGCGGCCGACCGCTGGGAGCAGGCGATCATCGGCGATTTACCCCAGGCAAGCTATGGCGGGCGAACCATTGACGATTTGCAGATTAGCGCCAGTGCCAGATCGATGGACGGCGTGAATGGCATCCTCGGCCAAGCCGGCCCCGATGCGTTTCGCCCCGGCAGCGATTTGCCCTTTCACGGCGTCATGCAGTTCGACAGCGCCGACTTGTCGAGCATGCAACGCAGCGGTCTGCTGTTGAGCGTCGTGATGCATGAAATGGGACACGTCCTGGGGATCGGCACCATCTGGGAAGACCTGGGGTTGCTCTCCGGTGCTGGCGATAGCAATCCGATTTTTACCGGCAGCCGGGCAACGGCGGCCTATAACAGTCTATTTGGTTTGAACGCTGGCGGCGTTCCGGTGGAGAACACCGGCGGCGCAGGCACGGCCGATGCGCACTGGCGAGAGTCCGTCTTTTCCAGCGAATTGATGACCGGCTGGGCAGGGCCGGGGGCCAATTTGCCGCTGTCGAGAATCACGATTGCTTCATTGGCCGACCTGGGCTATCGCGTGAATATGGCAGCGGCCAACTCGTTCACTCCATCGGCGAGCGGTCGATCGGCGGCGCGGCAAGCCGGCGGCAGCGGTAGAGCTTCTCTCGTTGCCGCAGCGGACGAATTCGCCGCGGTTGTCGTCGACGCAGCACCGCCGAGGATTTGGCGATCGACTCCCAGCGCAGGCATTTCGACTTGGACCCATCCTGCACCCCGGCACCTGGCGATGACATCGAGCACCGCAGACTTCCAATCGCTTGCGGCGCCGTTGGTCGATGCTTCGCTTGGAGATGCTGTCGATCACAAGGACGAATTGGAGAGCGATGCGACTGAGATGTTCGCCACACTCCGATTGCAGCCATTGCTCTGATCGAGCCATCCGTGCGCCAAGCGATCTAGGCATCGCTTGAATCGCCCAACCCGAACTCGCTTAGCCAATGAGTCACTTCGCTTTCCGTGAGCGGTCCTTCGGGCTTAGGCATATCCGCCATCGGGAGCGGAGTCGATCTCGCAGCTCGATCGCGCAATAACTGGCGAAACCACCGATCGCTGTCGATGGGCGTTGCCCGGCGTCGCCCGGCGGCCTTTTGCAGTCGGTGATCGCTCGACACGACGGTCAGTCGCTTGGGCGCGGTATGGGCGGCAATCAGTTTTTCGATGACCGTGTCGGCGTCCTCGTCGCGCGAAGCAAAGACCACCGTCATGCCGCGATGGCAATGCTCCCGTCGAACGCCCCACGGTGACTCGGAAGCGTCGAACACCACCGTGGTCCGCGAAACTTCCTCGGCGGGCAACGATTCCACGAGCGTATTCAGCAGCGCATTTCGAGCCCGTTCCAAACCGCCCGGACCTCGGCCGCGCCCCAAAATGTTGGTGGCATTGAGCAAATTGTAGCCGTCGATGAGTAGCGCCATGATGCGCATTCTGGCGAGCAAGGCAATGAGCCGTCAACGCAAAATCGCAATCGCGAGCACTCCAGAATTAAACGGGCCGGGTGCGCGCCCTTTCAGATGGAAAGGTCATTCACTTTTTCGCCTCTTCCCCTGCCTGGGTCTGAAATGCCGAAATGCCTTGCTTGCCAGCGGGGGGAGGATTGCGGGGGCGGAATTTTGCGGTTGGTTCGCCGGCATTGGGATATCTCATTCCTTCGCCAGGCGCAATCGTGCCCTCGGCGGCTTTCGCCGAGAAGCCCATCATTTCGAGAAACTGCCCGAGCTTAATGTGCTGAATGCCAAATTTCTTGGCGTCGGCAAGTAATTTGCTGCTGTCCGAGTTTTCTCCCTGATCATCCAATTTGCCGATCACCAGATACCGCGTTTGGACGTTGATGTCGCTATCGATCGCGCCGCCATTGATGCGCACGATGTCCTTCACGCGGCTGCTGTCGTCCTCGCCGTCGCCGTCGATATCGAGTTTTCCGGCGAAGGCAAAGTGATCTTGCTGTCCCGGTTGCCAGACGGGCGTGTAGATCACGTCTCCTGGAATAATCGGATTCGAGGGCGAATGTTGCAAGATTCGGCATTCGGCCATGTGGCGGCCGGTGATGTTGACGACTTCGATGCTCCCTTTGACCACCGCGGCGCTTGCGGGCGTGGCGGCTTCCTCTTTGCCGGATGTATCCGACTTGAGCGCGCTGACGTCGGTCGTGCCGGGGTCGAACACGCTAAACGTGATTCGCTTTCGCAAGTTGTCGGCCGAGCCTAAATTGATGACCGCCGTTCCCTCGCGCTGATTGACCCAAACGATGCGGCCGTCGGGCGCCGCAGTGACGTTGTATTGTTTCGTGACTTCATTGATATTAAGTTTGAGGCCCTGAATGGTATCGTCTTTTTTTGTGACTGCATCTTTGAGCGTGTTGAGTTCCTTGTCGGTCTGGGCCTTCAGGTCGCCGAGGGCTTTTGCGGCAGTATCTTTTTCGGCAAGCAACTGATCTTTTGTCTTGACCAACAGAGCGATTTGATCTTCGCGGTTTTTTCGCTCTTCGGCATACTTGGCGACTTCATCGTCCTTATCTTTGGTGATTTTGGCGACATTGTCGGCGTATTCCGTGGTCTTCTGGTCGAAGGCGGCTTTGGCCTCTCGCAACTGCTTGTCTTTATCGGCCAATTGGCCATGTTGGTTCTTGGCAAGAGCTTCATAACTTGAAATCAGCTTGCGATAGTTCCGCTCGTTTTCCGGCAAGCTGGCCAATCCCAGCATGACGCCGACGGCGAAATCCTTGGCGATCGCTTCATCAATGGTTTCCTTTTTTTCGTTCTCAGGAAAGCCGATGTACTTGACGTACGCGCTCCGGTCCCCCTCCAATACGGTCATCGCTTGTTTCGTTTTCGACGTTTCCTCTTCCGCCGATTTTGCGCGCTGTTGCTCGGCCTGATAGTTGCGAAAGAATAGAAACGTGGAAACGCTGAGCATGATCGTGAGCATGACGAACACGATCAGGGCGATTTGCAAACCTTGATTTTCCCGGGCAGCCATGAACTGCTCTCCTCTTACGACGAACGAAAACGCGGTTGAGTGTGATCGATTAAACACCGCAGGCGCGAGAATGCAACCAAGCGGTCTGTTCCGACAGACAAGGGACTAACATCTGGTGGTGTAGCGCCAGGATCCGGTGTTGTCCGGACGATCGCGATTCGGCGAACGTCCAGCCACTCCTAACCTCCGGCGATTCAACGACCTACGTCGATTCTAATTGAGCCGAAATCGGGTGTCAAACGCTTCCGACATTGACGACTATGACTGGCTGATAGGGTCGGAGGCCACAAAATGGCTCGCGGAAGCGGCCATCGAAAGCCAACGATCCGGTTTTCTACCGGTTCGCCTGGCGGCTCGATTGCGGGCGAATCTGTCGCCAGCAAGAGCGCGGCTCGTCTTGGAACAGGTTGGGCTTAGAATGCGCGGGCGCGAAAAATTCGACCGTGCCGACTCGATGTTCTTCACGCCCCTAGGTTTAGAGCAAGCGACCGACGAGCTTGTGGCTACTTACAAAGCAGGCAAATTTCCTCCGGCGTCCGCGACGGCTGATTTTTGCTGCGGGATCGGCGGCGATGCGATTGCTCTAGCCCAACGCGGACCCGTGGTCGCGGTAGATCGCGACTCGATTCCAGTCATCTTGACCAAAGCGAATTTGCGGGCTAACTCCGTGGAGCTAGGTGCCGTTTCAGCCACCGTTCTCGCGCTCGGCGTCGCGGGCGACCACATCGGAGATCTTGATCTACCGAACTTTGCCGCCTGGCACATCGATCCCGATCGCCGGCCCGCCGGCCGTCGCACGACGAAGGTCGAATTGCATACCCCCTCCGCCGATACCCTCCACCGCATGGTGGCGGTCAATCCAAACGCCGCCATCAAGCTTGCACCGGCCGCTGAACTAACCGATTCGTGGTGGCGCGAGGCGGAACTCGAATGGATCAGCCGCGGCCGGCAATGTCGGCAGCTCGTGGTTTGGTGTGGCAGCCTGGCAGGAAATCCTGGCGATTGTCGGGCGACAGTCATCGGCGGACATCTCGGCAAGCCGCCGCGAATCATCGCCAGTTTTGTTGGTGAGCGGCACGTTGAATGTTCGACCGCCGAAAAGATCGGCGCGTATGTGTTTGAGCCAGACTCTGCCGTACTAGCCGCTCAGCTCGAGGGAGCGCTCGCCCAGAAGCATGACTTGCGCGCGATCGCCAGCGGTGTCGCGTACTTCACGTCCGACCGCGCAATTGCAGATGGAGCGATGACGTGCTTTCAAGTGCTGGCGACGATGCCGTATCACGTGAAACGCCTTCGCACATGGCTTGCCGAACGAAAAATTGGTCGATTGGAGATTAAGAAACGAGGGGTACCGCTCGAACCCGAACAGGTGCGTCGAGAACTGCGTCCTGACGGCGCAGACGCCGCCACAATTCTGCTAACTCGACTCAGGGGGCAGTTCACGGCTATCGTTGCGCGCCGGATCTCAGCCGCCGAGTAGTGCGAATTTCTGCTCGCGCCATGAACTGGATATTGCCAGCAATTCACTCAATTTTACGGCTTGTGAAATGCTGCCTGCGATGCCAGCCGTTGCCAGGGTTTAGAGCATCGTGTTGACCGATGACCAGAGTCGGTTGGCTCTAGCCGGAACGCCCATGCCGACATGGAAACGGCAGGGGCAAAAGCCCATTGCGAGCGCCATGTTCGCGGCGTTACTGCTCTCGGAGCGCTTGGACGCGGATCCGAATTAGAAAATGGCCGGGGACGATGACGGAGTCGTTTTCGCCGGTACCGGGCGCGACATTGCCGTGGCCATTGCTGAAGATGTCGTCGTCCTTGAACGGATGGACGCTGGTAACGAACTTAACGCTGCCATCTTCAAACAACACGTTTTGCCCTTGGCCGCCATGATTCAGACTGTTTGACGCCCCTGGGCCGGGTGGATCCGACCCGACGGCAAAATGCGCCCGGCGATGATTGCGATGCACTCGATATTGAACGCCATCGTCATATCCGAGCGTGAAGCCATAAATGCTGGCCAATTGAGGAAGGGCGGCTTTGATCTGGTCGTCGGTCATTCCTTGCAAGCGATCGAGCCTGGGCACATACTCTTGCTGCGACTTACAAGGACTCGGTGACGACGGGCAAAGCATCCGATCATCGCCGGAGAGGTGATCCTTCAACATCGGGCCCCAAGACATGCCGGCGTACGCCGCGCCGCCCCGTTGCGGGAGCGAAGGATACATTCCCTCGTGCAGATTGCTATAGCTGGACAGCGCCGTGCCAATGTCTCTTAGATTGTCTTGGCAAGTCAACCGAAGCGCTTGCTGTCGCGCTTGAAAAATCGCCGGCCCGATGAGGAACAGTACGGCGGCGGCCACCGCGGCGGCCACCGACACATCGAGCCACGACCAGCGCCGGCCTCTCCCGCCGATCACCGCCGCGCCTCCCAGCGGCGAAAGCGCCGCCGGCATCAATTCGAGCCGCGCAAAAACGTGTTCGCAACACCGCTGCGCCAGGCCCTGCGGTGGTTCGAGGTGTGCTTTGTCGCATGCCAACGGTGCGATCGCCTTGTTCAGCAGTTCGCATTGTCGTCGAAGCGATTCATCTTGCTGTAAGTGTTGCTCGATTTGTTGTCGCTCGTCGGCTTCGCAAGCGTCGAGTAGATAGCCGAGCAATCGTTCCGGGGCGAGATTACTCATGGTCCGCGGGGTGCGTTTGAGTCCAAGCTTCGTTAAGTTTGAGGATTGCGGCGTGCATTCGGCTTTTCACCGTTCCGACAGGAATTCCGAGTACATCGGCCGCTTCTCGATACTTCATTCCCTGATAGTAAACCAGCAGCACCGCTTCACGGAGGGCGTCGGGCAACTCTGCAACGGCCTGCTGGATCCACTCGCGGCGTTCTTCGCCTTCGAGGTTCGAGATGGCGCCCGGCTCTTTGCTGGTGAGCAGCTCGACCAGCGAACCGACGTCGTCTCGCGCCGCGTCTTGACTGCCGCGGCGATCCAAGCTGACCATCTTATGCCGACGATTACGGCGCTGCGCATCGATCGCCTGGTTGGTAGCGATCGTGTAAAGCCATGGGCGCACTTTCCGACCCTCTTCGAACTGATCCGCCTTCAGGTGAAGTTGGAGAAACGTCGCTTGAAACACGTCTTCCGCCAGCGTCGCATCGGTTAAATACCGACGTAAATAGCTGTACAGCTCGCGTTCATAGCGATGTACCAGTTCCTCAAATGCCTCACGGCTAGCGTGGAGCCGATATTGGAGCAACAACTCTTCATCGGTCTGCCGCGACAATGCTTCTCGCGAGGCAATTGCTTCGGATCGTGCGCGTGTGGCGCTACTCATTTCTATACGGCCCAACTGGCCGTGGGTTCGTGGTCGCCGCGTTCCTGTAGCGGAAAATGGCAATTTCCACAGTTTACGTGATCGAACGTGGGCATTATACATGGCGTGTACCTCCGTTCCGACCGTCTGCGACGCGCAAATCCCGATAACGAAGGATAAATAAGATGATGAGCGCAGCGACGATCAGGAAAAGCTTAATATCTTGTCCGCAAGTGATGTGCCCGGCGAGTTTCAGCCATTTCTGGAAATGGGTGCCGTTGATTTCTGGAATCGATGCTCGACTACGGATTTCGTTGCAAGCCATTTATAGTAAACAACTTGCGCCATACTTGAAACGCACGGGCATCGTAAAATGCGGTTGATGCAAGTCGTGACACGACCGACTCGCAACAGGGTTGCGCCATTTTGGCAGTCTCAAATTGAGACGATTCTTGGTCTAGCTTCGACGGTTGTTCGGCGCGACGCTCCTATAACACTTGTTTCGTATTCCCACGCTATGACGGAAAGCCGCAAATGATTGCGAATTGGTCCAATTGCCGTCCGATAGCTGATCTTGTCACAGCTTCTTTTCGGTTGTGACATCGTTTGCTTCTTGGGTCATGGATGGCCTGACGTCCCAAGGCAATCGACCACGCCAAGGCCACGAATGGCCGGCACGGGTCGAACATCCATGCACGAGAAGGGTTCAGACGATGGGCAAAGACACCTACCGGGTGGTCACTCGCGGTCCCGATGGCAAGCTGCGTATTCGCGATTACGACAAACCAGAACCACTTTTCCGACTACACACGCAAATTGGCGTGGACGATTGTAGCACCGACCTGGGGCTACGCGGCCTTCCCGTCTTTCGCGGCTTGGTCGGCCCGATGCCCGAAGGGAAAAACGTGGTGCGCTACGAGTCCCCCGATGTTTTTGAGTCGCTGACCAAAGAATGGAGCGCCGTCCGCAGCGGCCGTCGACGACGGCGAGCCGGTGCCGATGCATAGACGTCTGCCGGAGGATTTTCGCGCAGGTTGTCGGCGTGTTGCGCACGAGCTCCGATTAGCGGCTGCTGAGATTGAGCACGAAGTCCCGGTCCAAATTGTCGCCGGCCATTTCGACGCCCAGTTCGGTTTGCGCGTTGAATTTCGCCGGAATCGTTTCTTTGCCGCCTTCTTTCTTGGTGATTTCAACCCGGTAAAAGCCAGGGCCGACGCCTCGCTCGTCGGGATGATCCGAAATCCATAGCCCAGCGGCTCCGCTGTTGCTCGTCGTGCCGGCAGCGGCCTTGATGCCGGCTCCAAGGAATTTTTCTGGTACTAACCGCACTTCGGCTCCGGCCAGTCGCTGCTGATCCAGCGTGATCGTGAAAGTCACCGGCATCAGCGCGACCTGCAGCGCACGCCACTGATCGATCCGCGCATCGATTTCCTCGACCGTCAATTTTCCATCGTGGTTTGAATCGACCCTTGCCAGCGCTGCTTTCAGCCCTGGCGCTTTTCCTAGCTCAGCGCCATCCAAACTGCCATCGCTGTTAGCATCAAACTCTTGAATTGCCTGATGCCCGGCATTGCCGTCGATCGATGCCATTTTCAAGGCCGAAGGGCCGCTCGAACAGCCTGCCGCTACAGCCAGTGCGGCAATGTAAGATACAAATTCAACTAGTGAACGCGGTACAGCCTGATGCATGGAATTTAAAAGCAAAAAAAGATCCAAACGGTTTCTAATGTAGGCGACTAGCAAAGCGACCTCGGGTCAGTTGGCGGCACCCTTGGCATTTTTCAGCTTCGAGTCGAAAAACTTCTGACCCGACGGCACGGCGTAGATGTGTCCTGCAGGATGGATTTCCAGCTTGGTACGATCGGCTGCATTGAAAACGGCATAGGCGCGCTCGATTTCCGCTTGCGCTTCCCGAGCGATGGCGGGTGGAAAGCCGCCGGGCGCGCCCTCCTTTTCGCCGATTTGGCACAACAGCGCCCGCGGGGCAATCAGGCTGTAGATATCGCTAAAATCGAAGTTTTCAGTGAAGTGCGGGAAATCCCAGCACGGGCAGTGCCCATTTTTCAAGTTGGCAACCGTGCTGAGGAAGCCTGAACTGACCGTGGCTTTCATCCTCGGATCCATCGCCCCTAGCCACATCGTCATCTCGCCGCCGAGCGACAATCCGCCGCAGCCCATGCGAGAGGTGTCGACTTCCGGAAGGGTCGTCAAATAATCGGCGCATCGCAAGACGTCCCACAAGCGCTCTCCCATCAGCGATCGGCCCTCTTCGAACACTTCGTGCTGGCCAACATCCGTTGAGATCGTCACATAGCCATCTTCGGCCAGCTTGATCGCAAAGGCGCGGTAAGGCGAATTGACATCGTAGACGATGTTTCGGTTGCCGCCATGACCGTGAATACAAACGACCGCTGGAAACTTCTGATCGCTGTTGGTCGCTTTGGGGATCGTCAAAATCGCCTTGATCCGACGAGTGGGGGTGGAATTGAATTCGATTTCGTTCCAGGTGTAGTTGCCGCGATCTTCGCTGGAAAGGGTTTTGACGTCGAACGGGATCGGCTTCGCCCCCTCCTGACGCGTGGCCTGCAGGTCGGAAAGCTTCAACAGGTCAAACAGCAG
>JADZDJ010000265.1 GCA_020851115.1 Pirellulales bacterium | reverse complement strand
CGTTGATGCCATGCCGTTTCCCATATCATTGCGATAGCACGGCTTTGCAATCGCCGCACCCGACGCAAAACTCCTATTCTAACTACGATTTCGGGTAATAAACTAGTTGCATCTCGGTGCTGGACGTCTTTTTCAGAGTTGCCAGCACAATCACCCGACCCAAAGGCAAGGAAGTAGCGGAAATAAATGGCTGGATATCAATCCGAGTGCGCAATTGAACGCAAGTCGAATTGATATCCACAGTTGCCGAGAATGAAAAACTGATTCGCGGTTGCTCTGGTTGCTAGCACGCCGCTCAAATGCGATTGACCTTACTGTTATCAGCAACTACGATCCTGCCCCGATTGCTTATTCCTCGGCGCAGCGAGCCGATGGAGCAATCCGCTTTTCAAATAGCTTATCGATTTGCCGTCTGGCCTTTTCAATCGTTCCATTGGTTCAATTCGCTGGTCTGCATTTGGCAAGGAGTCGCATCATGCCGGGAGTCTTTGGCCGGCTACTTTTCGCTGCGCTCGCGGTCGTGGTGGCCGCAGGGTGTCAAGGAGCCGGCGCGCCGCCGACTATGTCGCCTGAACAGATGGCGATGATGCAACAGCAGCAAGTGCTGCAAACTCGAGCTAGTTCGCTCGATTTGAACAATCAAGAGTTGGAAGTAAAACTTGCGCAGTCGCAGCAGCAAAATCGATTGATCCAAGATCAGCTCGCTGTCATGCGCGAGCAACTGAATAGCACGGCCCAGCAATTGGCTCAGGCGCACGAGGCGCAAACGACCAGCGAACAAAACGTGCAGGCCATGACCGCTTCACTCTCAAAACGCAGCAGCGCCGCAATCACTGCAAATAGCAGCCTCGAGCGCAATCTGCCAAAGATCAACATTCATGGCATCGAAGTGCGACAGGACGGCGATGTGGTGCGAATCGAACTCCCGGCCGACCGGCTATTTAATCCCGGCACTGCACAGCTTCGCCAAGACGGAGCGCCGTTGATTACGGCCGTGGTGGCGGAGATCGAACGAGCCTATCCGAACCAGATCATCGGAGTCGAAGGACACTGCGACAGCGATTCGCCGCCCCAGGGAATGTGGACCTCGAACCACCAACTCTCGATGGCTCGCGCGACGGCGGTGTTCGACTATCTGACGACGCGCTCGGGCATTCGGCCGCAGCAGCTATTTACGGTCGCTCACGGGTCGAATCATCCCGTGGTTTCCAACGCGACGATGCAGGGCAAGGCTCGCAATCGCCGCGTGGAACTCGTCGTTTATCCTGAGCAATGGCAACAGTAATCAGCCTGGCTGGATCACCATTGTCGATTCGTGCGCATGGTTCTTACACGGACAGTACCTTCAAATCTTGCCGGGAAATCGGCGACGCCTGCGCCTTCCGCTAGGGTAAAAAAACGCTCCAGCGCTGCGGCGGCGACTTCTACGATGAATCGATCTCAAACCAACTCAGGCGGCGTCTAATTCGTGTGCATCCTTTTGTCGCCGGCGCTCAGATCGCCAGCGGCTGGCACTGGTCGGCGGCTCGTCGAGCCGCAGGTACATATCGGTGATTTCAGCTTCGACCAGCGCCTTGCCCAGAAGCCTTGCATCTTGGGCCGACGCGGTAGGGATTTTCAATGACTCGGCTATAGAGCCAAAGCCAGACTGCTCAATTCCGCCTACCAGTGGCTGTATTTGATTCGCCCGATGACCGGCAATCGAACATCATTCGCGTTCGGCGAGCGCTTGCTGCAAATCGGCAATCAGGTCGTCGGCCGATTCAATGCCGACCGACAGCCGCACTAATCCGTCATCGATGCCGATTATTGCGCGCCGGTCGGCAGGGATGCTGGCGTGGGTCATCAGGCCGGGGTGTTCGATCAGGCTTTCGACGCCGCCGAGGCTTTCGGCCAGCGTGAAGATTTTGCAGCGTTCGAGGAATGTTCTGGCGCGATCGACGCCGCCGTCGAGCACGGCGGAAACCATTCCGCCGAAGGCTGACATTTGACGGCGCGCCAGTGCATGCTGAGGGTGGCTTTCCAGGCCGGGATAGTAAACGCGCTTGATGTCGCTCCGCTGTTCCAGCCAGCGGGCAATCGTTAGCGCGTTTTCACAATGGCGCTCCATGCGGACGGCAAGCGTTTTCAAACCGCGCAGCGCGAGGAAGCTGTCGAAAGGGCTGCTGATGCCGCCGACCGCGTTTTGCAGAAAGCCGAGTCGATCGCGAAGTTCGGTATTGTCGCCAACGACCGCCATGCCGCCGATCATGTCAGAGTGACCATTGAGGTATTTCGTCACGGAATGTACGACAATATCAAACCCCAACGAGAGCGGATTTTGAGTGAACGGCGTGGCAAAGGTGTTGTCGGCCGCGGTGAATACGCCGTGCTGCTTGCCAATCTCGGCGATGGCAGCTAAGTCGGACAGTTTAAGCAGTGGATTGCTCGGCGTTTCGATCCACATCAGCCTCGTATTTGGACGAATGGCAGCTTCGAGCCGATCGAGATTGGTCGGATCGACGTAGGTGAAATCGAGGCCTGCGCTGCGCCGACGCACCCGCTCGAATAGTCGATACGAGCCGCCGTACAGGTCGTCGCACACGACGACATGCGAGCCGTGCTCGATCAGTTCCAAAACGGTGGCAATGGCCGCCAAGCCTGAGGCAAACGCGAATCCAGCGGTTCCATTCTCCAGATCGGCTACGCACCGCTCGAACGCAAACCGGGTGAGATTGTGCGACCGGCCATAGTCGTAACCCTGATGCACTCCAGGCGACTGCTGCGCATAGGTGCTGGTCGCATAAATTGGCACCATGACGGCGCCGGTTGTCGGATCGGGCGACTGACCGGCGTGAATCGTGCGAGTCGCGAAACCTTGGCGATGCTTGTCGTGCGCTGCTTGGACGTTGGCGATTTCGCTCGTGGGATTGCCCAGGCCGCAGGCCGCCGCTTGCGAGGATTTTATCATGGTTGGCTTTCTTATCCGTTGCCAGTTGTCAGCCGCAGGTTGTAGTAGAAACACCACGATTCATTGAAAAATGACCACTGAATATTATGCCGATTTTTGGCGGCGCAAATAATTCAATACATCGATTCGCGTAATCAAGCCGTGGAAGCCTTCGTCGTCCAGCACGATGGCCACACGGCCAGAATCGAATATCAGCAGCAAATCTTTCACTGGAGTTGTTCGCGGCACCGTCACCAGCCGCTTGGTCATAAACTCACGCACCGGCCGCGCGAACGCCTTGGCATCGTCTGTGGCGGCCAGCAGGAGGTCCGATTCATCGACAATCCCGACGACCTTGCCGCGGTCCAAGACCGGAAGCTGTGAAACGTCGTATAGCCGCATCCGCGAATAGGCGACTGATAACGGCTCTTCAGGTGCAACGGCAACAACGCCCCCCTCTTCAAATCTCCGTACGATGACATCGCGCAAGTCACCGAATGTCTGGCCGGCCCGGAAACCTTGATCGGCCATCCAATAGTCGTTGAACATTTTCGACAAGTACTTGTTTCCAGAATCACAGATGAGTGTGACGACGCGTTTCGGTGTCGTTTGCTCGCGGCAATAGCGCAGCGCCGCGGCGACGAGTGTTCCGGATGATGAGCCGCCCAAGATGCCTTCCTGGCGCAACAACTCGCGAGCAACGTTCAAGCTTTCCATATCGGGAATCGTGTACGCATGGCGGACTCGCGACAAGTCGCACAGCGTCGGGACAAAATCTTCGCCGATCCCTTCCACCAACCAAGAGCCCGCCTGGCCGATTTTTCCGGTTTTGATGTAGTCCGCCAATATCGAACCCGCAGGATCCGCCAGAACGATATCGACGCTTGGCGCCACGCGCTCGAAGTAACGACTTAAGCCGGTGATCGTGCCTCCCGAACCGACGCCACAGACAACCGCATCGAGCCGGAAATCGGTTTGCTCCCAAATCTCCGGCCCAGTGGTGAACTCGTGCGCCAGCGGGTTGGCGGGATTGTTGAACTGGTTGATGTAATAGGCGCCCGGCGTTTCGCTGGCGATTGTTTCGGCAAGATCCTGATAATATTGCGGATGGCCTTTACCGACGTCGCTGCGGGTCATCACCACTTTAGCGCCAAGCGCTTTCAAGTGGAATACTTTTTCTTGGCTCATCTTGTCGGGAATGACCAAGACCAGCTTGTAGCCCTTCCGCGCGGCAACTAGCGCCAGCCCCAAACCAGTATTGCCCGCAGTCGCTTCCACCAATGTAGAACCAGGGCCAATTTTTCCTTCTCGCTCCGCGGCTTCGATCATCGAACGACCGATGCGGTCTTTGATCGATCCGCCTGGATTGTGATTTTCCAGTTTGACAAATAATTCGCAGTGGCCCGTGTCGAACGAGCGCAGCCGCAAGAGTGGCGTATTGCCGATCAGATCGAGTAGTGTATTCGGATTGGTTGAGAGCATGGCGTTTATGGCGCGGCCGCATGACCGCAACCAGAACAACAAGAGATACCAGAGATTGCAGAGGTTTTCGAGTAGTGCTTCATCTTCGCGATCTCTGCCTTCTTCAGTTCAAGAATATTATCAGAAATACAAATGTTTGCGGATTTTCAATACAGCGCAGAGTGCAGGATTCGGAGAGTATGGAATTCCCATGCCGGCTCAGGATCAAGCGATGGATCTCGGAACTTGAACCTTTGGCCGACTTCCTGCCATAAACTTCGCATGAATAAATCTTAGCGATTCTACACCGATTTCTGCAGGCCAAATTGGGGTCTTGCAAATTTTGTTGTCGAAGTCGAATTGGTGGTTTGTCGAGCCAGTAGTTTAGTGCAATTGCAAGAGGTAATGTTGGTTAAACATTCATGCGACACAAACTGCAGCGGTGCCTATTTGCCGGATGCCTCGGTCTATTCGGCCAAAGTTTCCTATTCTGGTTGTAAGGCGCTCCTGTCTTTGGGTTAGTGGCCCACCAACCGCATAAACCTCATCGGTCGTTTGAGGTTTTCGAGAATCGACCTACTCGACAAGGCCAGTCAGCAACCTCCAGGCAATGTCGCCGAGGTTGCACTCCGTCGAACTTCTGGAGGCGTCGAAAAACCCAGAGAGTACGGCAACCGTTGCGACATGAATGGCCGATGGGCATAATCGACCGTGTCATTCAAACCGGTCGTTGCAAGTAGATGTTAAATCACTTGCTTGCGACGACCGATTGCGAATTAATCGAGTGGAGCACGCTACTCGATTACCGGCAGAATCACACCCTGTAGCCAGAATCGCTTCAATTCGCGGACGATGCCGAGGAACTTGTCCAAATCGACCGGCTTGCTCAAGTAGCTTTCCACATCCAGCATTTGCATGTGAGCGCGGTCGGCTTCGTCGGTTGAGCCTGTCATCACGACCACGGGCAACTCTCGCAAGTTTTCGTCGTCACGAATTTCCGACAGCACTTCGCGGCCATCTTTTTTAGGAAGCCCCAGATCGAGCAACACCAAATCGGGTCGCGGCGCGCGGACGAAAATACCGCGACGACGGAGATAATCCATCGCCTCTTCGCCGTTCGCGACGAGCGTGCAGCGGTGTTGAAAATTCGCCATCGCCAAGGCACGGATTGCGAAATGGGCGTCCATGCGGTTATCTTCAACCAGCAAAATTTCCATCGGACGGCCAATTGGATCGCGGCTCATTCGTTGATCGGCCTTATGGTTTGATATAGCTTGCCACTCTCACGGACAACCTCATCCCATTCTACCTCGGAGAATTTCTATTTGAATCGAATCGGGAGGAAAGCTAGAAATATATGACAAGATTGGAATGGCTGAAATCCATGAAAAATACTATGACGGGCCAACAACGAAGTAAAATTGCCGCTATTTTGGGACTCTGGACGCTCTTGAGCACCGCAGCCGCGTCTCCGCCGCGCGATTTGAACCGCCCGTTGACACAGATTCCGCCTCCAGGCATTGAATTGGCCGCGGCCGACCGAACCGAACTGCAAGACTCTTTGGCGTCGCTCGATCAACTCATTGCGCAATTGATCCAACAGCAAAGCGAGCCGATCAAATCGCTGCTGCCCGACGTCGAAATCTTCTCGAGCGCCGTGCGAACTTCGCTGGAGCACGACGAGTTTTTCGCCGCCGCGGAAATCTCTCAAGCAAAAGAGCTCTTGAAGGAGGGAATACAACGCGCCAAGATGTTGCTCGACAATCGCTCGCCCTGGACAAAAGCAGCCGGACTGGTCGTGCGCGGCTACACCTCGCGGATCGACGGCTCGGTGCAACCTTTCGGATTGGTCGTGCCTGAGTCTTATCGTCCCGGCGGCAACGATAAATTCCGCCTCGATGTTTGGCTGCATGGCCGCAACGAAAAACTGAGCGAAGTCAACTTTATTGGCGAACGTGAACGTCGGATCGGCGAGTTCACGCCGCCAGCCACGATCGTGCTCCATCCCTATGGCCGCTTTTGCAATGCCTTCAAATTCGCCGGCGAAGTCGATGTCTGGGAAGCCATCGAAGCGGTGAAAAGACAGTATCGCATCGACAACGATCGTATTGCCATCCGCGGCTTTTCGATGGGGGGTGCCGGTTGTTGGCACTTGGCCGTGCATTATGCCGATCGCTGGGTGGCGGCCAATCCGGGGGCCGGTTTCGCAGAGTCGATCGAATACCTGAAAATCCCCCCCGACGATCTGGCGGCGATGCCGGTGTGGCAGCGAAAGCTGTTCCATCTTTACGATGCAAACGACTGGGCGCTCAACCTCTTTCATTGCCCCACGATTGCCTATACTGGCGAACGCGATAAACAGCGTCAAGCGGCCGAAATTATGGAACAGGCTCTCGCGGCCGAAGGGATCAAATTGCGTCACATCATCGGTCCTGAAACCGAGCATCGGTATCATCCCGGTTCGAAACGCATTGTGGCCGAGGCAGTGGACAGCATTGCCGAATTGGGCCGAGAGCGAGTTCCCTCCGCGATCAATTTCGTCACGTACACATTGAAGTACCATCGCATGGCGTGGCTGATCGTTGAGGGTTTGGAAGAACATTGGAAGGAAGCTCGCGTGGCGGCCGAAATTGGCTCTGATGGAGAGATTTTTATTTCGACTCAGAATGTCACCGATTTGAAATTGGAGTTTCCGCCAGGCTGGTCGCCGTTCGACGTGACTACCAGTGTGCCCTTGACGATCGATGATCAAGAACTCGATGGCCCGCGGACCCTTTCGGATCGGTCGTTTACTTGCCAGGCATCTCGGGACGACGAAGGCAAATGGCAACTCGGCGCGCGTGAAGCGGCAGGATTACGGAAGCGGCACAATTTGCAGGGGCCGATCGACGATGCATTGATGGATTCGTTCGTGATCGTGCGGCCCAGCGGCAGGTCGTCGCGCCAGCAAGTCGCCAATTGGGTCGAAAGCGAACTGCCACGAGCGATTCGCCAATGGCGAACGCAATTCCGCGGCAAGCCGCGAGTCAAGGACGACACGCAGGTTACTGATGACGACATTGCAGGAGCAAATCTTATTCTCTGGGGAGACGCCGAGAGTAACGCCGTCATTCAGCGGATCGCCGACAAGCTGCCTTTCCAGTGGCAAGGAGACAAGGTGGTAATCGGCAGACAAGAGTTTGCGGCTAACGACCATGTGCCGGTGATGATTTACCCCAATCCGCTCAATCCAACGCGCTACGTCGTTCTCAACAGCGGCTTCACCTTCCGCGAGAACGATTGCTACTTCAGCAATGCTCGCCAAGTGTCGCGGTTGCCCGATTGGGCGATCATTGACGTGCGCACTCCACCAGACTTCGACCGCCCCGGTAAAATCGTCGCCGCAGGATTTTTTGGTGAGCGTTGGGAAGTGAAGTCTGACGACAAGAATCAAGTCGAAGCCAAGACGGCAATCCTACCATAGTTAAATTTCGGTCGCTGCTCAATCGTTTGTCGCGTGGGCCAACTGTTTCCACGACGCGACGTCCATTCGTAACGTGCGTTGCGCTGCAATCACGGTCTCCATGATCCTTGCGCGAACAGAAACTATGCCGCGATTCAAGAGACGGCTACCGCCTCAGTTTCCTCCTTTTCTTCGTCGAGATGAATCGTTCGGCCGATCGTAATGCCTAGCGAGCGAATTTTGTTGCGCAAGCTACCGCGCGTAATACCTAGCGCTTCGGCCGCACGCGATTGATTACCGGCCGTTTGACTGAGCACCATGGTCAAAAGTGTACGTTCCATGGCCTCCAGTGCCTCAGCATAGATCTCACGAGATCCGGCGCGAAGCCGCTCTTCCACTAGTTTTTCCAACGGCAGCCGGCCTTCGACATCGTCGGCCGCCAGCGACTTGTTTGCTTCCGCGGTGTGCAGTTCGGGGGGGAAGAATTCGGCGATCAAAACCGGTCCGGTCGCTTGCACCATCGCTTGCTTCAGCACGCTTTGCAATTGCCGCACATTACCCGGCCAAGAGTATTGAATCAGCATTTCCAGCGCTTCGGGAGAAATACCGTGAACGTCTTTGCGAAGCTCGTTGCGGAATCGAGCAAGGAACCATTCCAGCAGCGCTAACACGTCGTCTTTCCGCTCGCGCAGCGCCGGCAGCCGAATCGTAAAGCCGTTGAGTCGGTAAAACAAATCCTCGCGAAATTCGCCCTTGGCGACCATTTGATCGAGATTGCGATTCGTCGCGGCAATGATTCGCAAGTCAGTCTGAATTGTGCTCGTGCCGCCGACGCGCTCGAATCGCTGCTCTTGCAGCACGCGCAATACTTTGCTTTGCATCACGGGCGACATATCCCCGACTTCATCGAGAAAAATCGTTCCACCGTTGCATTGCTCGAATTTACCGATGCGCTGGCTCGTCGCTCCGGTAAATGAACCTTTTTCGTGCCCAAATAGCTCGCTTTCCAACAGCGTTTCCGTCAGTGCCGCACAGTTGACGGCCAGAAACGGACCTTTTGCCCGCTGGCTATAGTGGTAGATCGCCCGCGCAACTAGCTCCTTGCCGGTGCCGCTCTCGCCGCGGATGAGTACAGTCACGTGTTGCGGCGCCACTCGACCGACCGCTTTATAGACTTCGAGCATCTGCGGCGTTCGGCCGACCAGCGCTTCGCCGTCCGCCTTGATTTCTCCTTGCGCTTGCAAGTTCACCGGCACATGCATCAAGCGGCGCATTTCCAGCGCTTTGCCAACCAATTCTCGCACCATCGCCAAGTCGAGCGGCTTCACCAAATAGTCGAACGCTCCACGTTTCATCGCCTCGATGGCGGTTGCGCTGGTGTCGTCGACGGTGATAAAAATCACCGGCAATTTGCCGTCGATGGCTCGGATTTGTTGGTAAACATCAAGACCCGACATATCGGGCAACATGACATCGAGCAGCACCACGTCCGCCGGTGTTCGCTTCTGTTGCTCGACTCCCTGTTGGGCCGAACTGGCCGCTACAACTTCAATTTCAGCCTGACCGCGAAAGGCGTTCTCGATCAAATGGACGACGGAGCGGTCATCATCGACGACCAGGATGGTGGCCATGCAGGTTTTCCTGTGCGAAGGGTTGCAAGCCAATTGGCATACCTTAACAGCGGTGTGCCAGTAGACCATTGGCAGTGCGTCCAATTCCATTGTTGCGAAGCAACCTGATTATAGCAACTGGCCGGCCAAGTGCCGTGTAGATCGGATCTCGAGCAGCGTCCATTGACCACAAATGCACCAACTACAGCCAAGCGCTTCGTACGACGACGATAGGAGCGTTGCCAGCCGATCAGGGAGAACCACTGGAAATTAGTCCGACAACGCGAGTTTGATCGATCAAACCGTCGCTTCGCGCGCAATGGCACAAGCGTTGCATTCAGCAGACAAAGATGCGTGCCATTCGCACAATCAACGGAGAACGAATATGAAGGCTTTGTCATATTTCTGGGTTGCCATTGCTGAATTTGCGATCGCCGTGACTGCGGCGGGCCAAATCGACTCCCCAAGCGTCGGCGACAGCCATCCCATGGCCGATGCAACACCTAGCGATCAAGCAGCCGTCGCCCGTTCACCAGTTGTCGCAAGAGAGAACAAACATGCGAACCTGGTCGATCCGACAGCCGATGAGAAACTTGGAGTACCACCGACCGTCGCCAACTCTCCGGCCGACCCACCGCAAGTCAGCCAATCGGGTGCAGCTAAGCCGCCCGCTAGCGTCGATACTGCCGGACAAGACAGCGACCGTGACGCCGCTCGCCGGGAGCTACGCGATCGGCAGCAAGGCGCCCGTCAAGCACATCGCGATCAGCGGCAAGACCGCGCCAACGACCGCTGGCGATTTCGCTTCCACAACGGCGAATGGTGGTATTGGATGCCGGGCAACTTTTGGGTGTATTATCGAGGTAACCATTGGAATCGCTATGATGCCGCCAAATTTCAGTCGCCAACCTCCTTCGCCAATCGTTTCGTCAATCCCGTCAACCCCTATAGCAGCAGCAATGGCTATTTTGGCGGCTATGGGTTTCGCAGCGATAACAATTCCGGTTATAGCGGCCAATTCGGCTACCGCAGCTATTATGGAAGATGAATGATGAGCAGCAGAAGCGGCGTGCTTCGTTTAGTCGTTGGTGATTCTCGGGGAATTTGCGTTTGGTGTCATCGTGCGATTTCGGAAAATAATTTTTGTGGTGGAAATGAAGGGGCGGGAAAAGTGCGTTTTGCCCGAGCGCCGTGAAGGTTTTCGCGGAATTCATTTCCGGTTCATTTCCGGGGGGGTGCGCAAAAAATCGGCGGGCGGAAGCGAAATGGATCGAGAATTTACGAGTGTTTTTGAGGTTTGAGGCGTGGCGAGGGTCGATGGAAAATAAGGGGGTGGCTGCTGGAAGTTTTTTGAATCGTGTGGGCGTCCATAGACTAAATCATGCAAAAGCG
>JADZDJ010000264.1 GCA_020851115.1 Pirellulales bacterium | reverse complement strand
GTTGAGAACGTCGACGTCCTCCAAGCCCCGAATTGCGGCAACCACTTGCTCACCATGCGTGACGTTGACCGCGCTGATCGTAAAGTCGCGGATCGTGCGCGTCTCTTGGGATTCAACGACGTCAATCGCGCCGATCAGACCATCGGCTTCGCCGATTGTCGTCGTGATTCGGCCCAAGAGGCCAGGTCGGTTGGGATAACGCATCCGAATCGTGATGCTGTACCCCGGACTGTGGTGACTCATCGTGGTACGCGATCCAGGCGCTAGCACTACGTGGGACGGGAAATCCGTCGTTCTTCCAAACACTTTTGATTGTGCGACTGAATGCGTCGGAAGTCCACCCCTTCTCATACCAGGGAAAGGTGTCAGGAACGATTGGCTACGAACCTGGCTGGCGACCAGAAAGAGCTTTCACGCATCCGCAACCAGATGCCAGTCCAATCGCGTGCGCAAAAATCTGGTGCCTTCGTGTCATGGATTTTTTGGACCAAGCCTTTTGGGGGGCGACTCACATTTACGACGCCCCTGCTCTGCGCTCGCGGAATCGATTATGCTGGAAGTCCGCACGATGTTGCGTGTTAACCAATCCACGATGTTCCGCAGGTCGACGCTTCCGTGCCCGCTCAGGAGAGAAGCGATTCAATCTTTCTGAGGTCCGCGCGAGCCACGTATTGTGGACAGCCTCTCTGAGGCCAACGACGTGTCACATTGGATCGCCTAATCGGCGTCTGAGACGCCGCCCATGGCCTCTTTCACTGTGGAGTCATCAATAGAAATAATCAAGTGCAGCAAATCTTGACATGAAAGGTGGTGCCATGAAACGAGCGTTTAACATCGTTGGGCTGCAAATTCTCATTGCTCTATTCGTTGCGATTCGCGTAAACGCGGCAGAAACGATTTCCCTGCCCACACTGCTCGATGAAATCGTCGACCGCGCAAAACTGGCCCGCCTTCCTCAACCAGCGTACACCTGTCGCCAGGCCAGCAGTTGGGACCGTCGGGCAAGCTCGCCGGCGAACAAGGAAACGTGGTTTGCCAACATGGATCGCAGCCATTTCGACCGCGTTGAAGAACGCGACGGGCGAAAGGAATTCGTCATGATGGATGCCGAAGGCCCCGGAGCGGTCGTTCGCTTCTGGGCCACCTGGCACGGGCCGGGCGGCGGCGAGTTCTCGAACGGCACCTTGCGAGTGTACCTCGACGGCAACGCCAAACCTGCGATCGAAGGCCCCGTCGCGAACCTGCTTGATGGCGGCGCGCTCACTGGGCCACCGCTGTCCGAAGGCGTCTCACCACAAACCAGTTACCGCTATCGGGGCCACAACCTTTATCTGCCGATTCCTTATGCCAAGCACTGCAAAATCACCTATTCAGCCAAAGTCTTGGTAGATGCCGGCGGCTACAAGGGCGACGCGTTGTATTACCAGATTAACTATCGCACGTATGACCAAGGCACAAACGTAACATCGTTCACGATGGACCAACTCAAGGAAAACCGCGAGGCAATCGATCGTGTGCAGCACCAGCTCCTGCAGCCGGAAGCACCTTCCGATGGTCAGTCCACGAAGCTCGACGGCAAGCTGGCCGCAGGCGAATCACGTGAAATCTCGATCGATGGCCCGGCCGCGATTGGCGCCTTAACGATCAACTTGGATGCCGATGATTTGGAGCAAGCTCTGCGTTCAACCGTGCTGGAAATGAACTGTGACGGGGAGCGGACGGTCTGGTGCCCCGTTGGAGCATTCTTCGGCTTGGGATACAAATTCGAACCGTACAAAACCTGGTATACGCACGTCTCTGAAAACGGCGACATGACCTGCTATTGGGTCATGCCGTTCGAAAAGTCGTGCCGCATCACGGTACACAACGTCGGCGAAAAGCCGGTCGCGGTAAAGGCCGAGGCGAAATTCAACAAGTGGCAGTGGGATGATCGGTCGCTGCATTTCCATTCCACATGGCACCAGCTCACGGATGTCCGCACGCAAACGAACACGGGCGCGGAAGCAGGAGCATTCGACGTCAACTATGTCACCGTGAAAGGCCGCGGCGTTTACGTTGGCGACACGTTAACAGTCTTCAATGGCCATCCCGGTTGGTGGGGCGAGGGCGACGAGAAAGTCTTCGTCGATGGTGAATCGTTCCCCTCCCATTTCGGTACGGGCACCGAGGACTACTACGGCTACGCTTGGAGCAATCCCAACTCATTTGCTTCGCCATTTCATGCGCAACCCTACGGCCTTGGCGCCAACCACATCGACGTGGCCGTCAACTCTCGCTATCGCGCGCTCGATGCCATTCCGTTCACCAAATCCATCAAGTTCGATATGGAGCTGTGGCACTCCCGAGCGACAACCGTCGACTACGCTCCCGCCACGTTCTTTTATGCAGCTCCGGGGGCAACGGTGAGCGTGAAACCCGATCCAGACGCGGCAAAAGTGCCCGTCAAACGCGCTGTCGAACCCGAGGGGGTAAAAGGCGCGCTGGAAGGCGAGAAGTTCAAGGTCCTCGCGAAAACGGGCGGCGAAACCGAGGTCCAAGACGTGGCCGATTGGCATTGGAGCCGTGGCGGCCAACTCTGGTGGCTCGATGCCAAGGTCGGCGACAAGCTCACGCTTGAATTCAGCGTCAAGAAAGCAGGACGCTATCAAGTTTTTGCCGAACTGACCAAGGCACCGGACTACGGCATCGTGCAAATCGACATCAACGGCAACAAATCGGAAAAACCGCTCGACCGCTACTTCACGTCGGTTGCCCACGACCCCATTCCGCTCGGTGAATTCGAGTTGAAACAAGGCCCCAACCAATTGACGGCCGAAATCGTCGGCAGCAATGAGAAGGCCATCAAGCGGCACATGTTCGGGTTGGATTATCTGAAACTGGAGCCCGCCGCCAAGTAAAATAGCGTCTTGGTCCATCACGCCTGCTCTCTTACCAGCCGGAGTTTTTTGGATGGCTTCGCACAACCCACGCCCGCCGCGCGCAGCGAGTGAAACGGATACCAATACGAACTGCGGCTGCGGCGGCAGTTACCGCCCGTCCGCCGCCGAACTCGATCGGCGCGATTTCATTCAACTGGTCGGTGCTGGGGCAGGCGCGGCCGCGTGCAATTCGAGCGTCGGCGCGGTGGCTGGTCCTTTCGACAGTAAGAGTTCGTCGGACCACTTCGTGCCGGCCGACAAAAAGCTCGCGCCCGAGTGGGTGCGCACACTCTTCGCTCGCGGCGAGCGAACCTGGTACTCGGGCAACGACCTGAAGACGATTGGCATGCCGGTCGGCGGTATTTGCGCGGGCCAATTGTATCTTACCGGCGATGGCCGACTGGTTTACTGGGACATCTTCAACAGCAACCACAACACCGGATACGGACAGATCAACTATCAGGAGGGCAGGAAACCAACCGACGTCGTCGGCGACGGCAAGTTCACACCCTCGCAAGACGTGCCACACGGTGTTGCCATCCAAGTAAGAACCGGCAATCAGGTCATCGCCCGAACGCTCGACGTGACCGGCTTTCCGGCCGCTCGGTTCTGCGGCGAGTATCCGCTCGGCGCCGTTGCGTTCACCGATCCGCAGCTTCCTGTCGAAGTGCGCCTTGAGGCTTTTTCGCCGTTCATCCCGCTGAATGCGGCCGACTCCGCTCTGCCGGCGACGATCCTCAATTACACCCTTAAGAATACGGGCGCCGCGAACGCCGACATCACGCTCGCTTCTTGGCTACAGAACGCGGTGCTTTCGCACAGCGGGCCGCAGGTCGTGGGCGAAGCCGTGCGGCGAAACCAAGCAGTGCGAGTTCGAGCTTTTGCGGCCGTCGTGAGCAGTGCGAAGATCATTCCGCCATCGAAGCCCGCTGCCCGACCGCCGATCGTTTTTGCCGACTTCGAGGGCACGGGCTACGCCGAATGGAAGGTCGAAGGCGAATCGCTCGGCACTGAGCCCGCCAAGGGCACTTTCCCCAACCAGCAAAAAGTTGACGGCTTCCAAGGTGAACGGCTCGTCAACAGTTTTGTGGGAGGCGATAAATCGCACGGCAAACTCACATCGCCACGCTTTATGATCAAACGCCCGTGGATCGGTTTTCTCATTGGCGGCGGTCAGCACGCCGAAAAAACGTGCATCAATCTTGTTATCGACGGCAAGGTTGTGCGTACGGCCACCGGCCGCGATCGTGAACAGCTTGAACCACACAGTTGGAACGTGAAGGAGCTGATCGGCAAGTCGGCCCAGTTGGAAATTGTCGATGCGGAAAGCGGCGGTTGGGGCCACATCAATGTCGATCAAATCGAATTCCGCGACGAGCCGATGGCCGACACCGTCCCGTTGCGGCGGCGTCCCGACTTTGGCAGCCTCGCCCTCGCCGTTCTTGGCGGCGATCACACGGCAACACAAGTCGCGGTCGCCAGCGATCAGGATTTGCCGACGCTCTTCAACAGCTTAGCGCAAACAGGCGACGACGCGATCGAACAACCGCTCGATAAACCGCTGCGTGGCGCGGTGGCCAAGACGCTCTCGCTCAAGCCCGGCGAACAGGGTTCGGTCACGTTTCTCGTCGCCTGGCACATGCCGAATAACTATCGCGAGAATCTGTGGGTCGGAAACTACTACGCCAAACGATTCAGAAACGCGGGAGATGTTGTACAACACGTCGCCCATGACTTTGAACGCCTGTCTGCCGATACCCGCCGCTGGCACTCCACCTACTACGACTCATCGCTCCCCTTTTGGCTCTTGGATCGCATCGGGGCCACCGTGTGTAATTTGGCCACGGGCACCTGCCAGTGGTGGCGGAACGGCCGCTTCTGGGCTTGGGAAGGCGTTGGCTGCTGCCACGGCACCTGCGGACACGTGTGGAACTACGAACATGCCCTGGCGCGATTGTTCCCCGAGCTTGAACGCTCGGTTCGCACGATGCAAGACTTCGTGCCGGGCATCGGATTCGATCCGGAAACCGGATCGATCGGCTTCCGCGGCGAAGGCTGGACGCTTTGGGCCGGCGATGGCCAAGGCGGTTACATTCTTAAGGCCTATCGCGAACACTTGTGCAGCGCGAACGACGAGTTCCTCAACACCAACTGGCCGAATATTCGTAAAGCCGTTGAGTTCCTGCTCACTCAAGATGCCAACGACGACGGCCTGATCGAAGGCCGCCAGCATCAAACGTTCGACCAAGATTATTACGGCGCGAACACGTTTGTGGGCTCATTGTATCTCGGCGCGCTGCGGGCCGCCGAGGCAATGGCGCGCAATATCGGCGATACCAGGTTCGCCGAGCGCTGTCGCCGTGTGTTTGAAGCCGGCCGCGATAACTCGGTGAAACGCCTGTTCAACGGCGAATACTTCGTACAAACCGTCGATCGCAAGCAATATCCCGATTGGCAATATGCCGACGGTTGCCTCGCCGATCACCTGTTCGGCCAGGGCTGGGCCTATCAGGTCGGACTCGGTTATCTCTACCCACAAGAAACAGTGACCAAAGCGCTGCAGTCCATTTGGAAGTTCAACTGGGCGCCAAACATCGCTCCGCAAAACAAACATCACGACCCCGAGCGCTGGTTCGCCATGCCGGGCGAAGCCGGACTGTTCACTTGCACCTGGCCGAAGAGCAAGCACTTGGGCCCCAAATCAACACGCTACCGCGACGAAGTGTGGACCGGCACCGAATACCAGGTCGCGAATCACATGGCCTGGGAGGGCATGCTCACGGAATGCCTGGCGATTTGCCGAGCAATCCACGAGCGCTACCATCCTGCCAAGCGCAATCCGTTCAACGAAATCGAATGCGGCGACCATTACGCGCGGTCGATGGCGAGTTGGGGCGTGCTCATCGGTCTTGCCGGTTTTGAATACGACGGCCCACGCGGTCATTTGAAATTCGCTCCGCGGCTCACCCCCGAAAACTTCAAGTCGGCATTCACGGCTGCCGAAGGCTGGGGCACGTTCGAGCAAACGGTCGACTCCGGCAAACTAACGCTACGCATCGAACCGAAATGGGGCGTCGTGCGCGCCCGCGAAGTTGTTGCCGAACTGCCTGCCGGCAAGAAACTCGGTCAAGTCAGCGTGAAATTGGCTGATTCCGCCGTCGTTACGGTTGTGCAACAAGAGGGTAACGCCGTTACGATTAAGTTCCCCCAGGAGCTCACCCTCGACGAAGCCCACGCTTTGACATGCGAATTACCGTTCGCCTAGCAGCCTGTTGAAAAAGGGGGACTGGCTCGCGGTCCGTCGAAGAAAACGCCGGGAATCTTGATGTCTCGCGAGCGTGCCTGTCCCCTTTTTCAATGGGCTGCTAACGCGCGCAAATCCGGCCAGCGATGCCGTAGCCACCGTCGCCAGGCGGTGGACGCACCTCGACAGGAAAGCCGACGCACTGGCAAGCTGCTCCCCTGCTCGATCAGGAAGTCCTGCCCACCAGTATGAGTTGGCTCGATCAGTTTGTCTGGTAGATCAGCGGACGGTACTTCGGTTCCGGTATCGGCTTGCCTTCGGCGCGAGCAGCCTCCAACCAGGCCGACTTCGCCAACTCGACCTCGCGCAACGCCTCTTCGGCCGTAGCGCCAAAGGCGCTGCAAACCTTCAAGTCCGGAATGTCGGCGACGTAGCCGCCGTCCTCGTCGCTGTAGAAGATATTAATATGGTAGTCTTTCACGGCTCGTCGTTACTCCGCCACCTGGAACTGCATCGTGCGTGCTTCGGCCACACGTTTAGAGGCGTCAAGAACCTCCAGCCCGACCAGATTGCCCGCCGCATCATAGTCAAGAATCACACCCGGCTTGTCCTCATCGCTTTCAGCGACTGGGACCGACGAAAACTCCACCGTGAGCGTGTCGGTTCTCGCATCATATTTTGCTTTCATGGTTGGCTCCTATAGCGATCTATTTTACTCGTCCGATAAGCGGTGACAACTTCCATCGGCTCCCGGTCAACATCAATGAAGACCCGTAGCAAATGACCTTCGGACATCGATTGCGCGACGACACGCCCTTCCCGTACGGGTAGCACTTCCTCAAGCGACACAAGCGCCTGACGCACATCCGCCTCGGTAAGCTGTCGCTTCGCCATCTGTTCCCGGGCATGTTCAGTGAACCGAAATCGTCCAGCAGACAATGCTTGTGCAATTGTATCGAGGTCCATTCGTACTCCATTCTTGCTCTCGACCCTCAGCCCTCAATTCCCCCTTCCGCCTTCCACCCTCCCACTTATCTCGTCGCCCCTTCCACAATCGCAATTTACCTCGCCGATCGTCGCGCCAGCTCGTCGTACATCTCCAGAATGTTTTCGGCCGTGCTCTTCCCACCAGCCAATATGCGGCTGCGGTCGTGGATGCCGCGGAATGTGGACAGAATGTACTCGGCATCGTCGCGTTCGATGCCGTAGAGCAAGAAATAGGCCGCGTCCAACTCGGCCATGAGTTGGGCCCGCTCCTGGTCGTCCCACTTGTTGAGCCGCCCGCCATACTCGGCCTGAAAACTGCCCGCCGCAAACTCGCACGCCTCGGCCAGCGGCAACATATCCACCGCCGTACACGTAAGCTTCAGCTCCCGCTCGCTAATCCACCGCTCCAGCGTCGCCTTCCGGTCCCACGGACAACGCTTGTCGTACGTGTCCGGCGTTAACGTCGGCACTTGCTCGACGATAAAGAAATTGAGATGCACGTTGCTGATCTTCTGCCGCATGACATAGTCGTAGATGAGGCTGTTCGCATTCGCCAACAAACAGCATTCGCGCCGCCGGCTACCGCTTGAAAAAACTGGCGGAGCTGAATTTACGACGCCCGCAAATGGCACCAACGCTGCGATCATGGTTCGTTGGTTGGTCGGGCTCGTAACGCCCTTGTACGCGAAAAAGTGTGCATGTGTGCCGCCCAATTGCTGTTCAACGTCCGTGCTTTGCACCCAAAACCGTGGCATCGCCAAGTATTCTGGGTTTTGCCATTTGGTCACGGTCGTAGCTTCCGTCTGCCCTTGTCGAACCCAATTCGCTTGATCCGTAACGATCCCCGCCGCACGGTGATCGCACATTTGGATCATCTTCCCTTCATACAACGGCAGATACGTCTGCTTCCCATTCACCCAGCGATTGCCTTTGAGCTTGAAACCCTCCTCCTTCAGCGTCTCCGCTTCGCGAAACAGCTCCGCGTCGTTCGTCTGATCGAACATCCTCCTGAACTTGATGCCCCACGGATTGCCGGTCGGCCCTTCGCGATTCTCATCCATGAGCGCGGGAACGCGGCGGTAGATCGCCTTGGCGATCTCGGCATCCTGCCGTGTCCGGAAGATCGGACACGTTCGCGTATTCGGATTCAGCAGCCGAATGTCATCGCCCGAGAGCGCAATATGCCGCTGCGGCTCCTCCAAATCGTCCATCGAGTGGGCGAAGAATACGAAGTCTGCCGCCCGACGTTTTCCCCTCTCTTTTAGGGAGGGGCCGGGGGAGGGGTCGCTGTACGCCGACCCGCCGAAATTCAGAATGCAAAAATTGAATCGGTTATCGACTTCCGGAAAAAACGTCTTCGTGCGATTCTCGAAATCAAACAGCCGAATCAACCGGCTGCTTTCCGCGATCGCCGCGAAGAAATCCTTCGTCGTCTTGTCCGAGGCGATCCCCGAGGGCGTGAGCAGCCCCACCCGCCCGTGCGGCGCAACCAACTGGTACGCCAGCTCGGCAAACACCGCGTACGTATTGATGTCGCCTTTCCCAGTGAGCGGATAGGAGTCCGACGTGCGGCAGTACGTCAGCAGCGCGTCGGCCGACGCCAGCGCCTGCTCGTATCGCTCGTAAAGCTCGGGGTCGTCCGATTCCAGCTTGGCCACCAGCTTTCGCCGCTTCGCCGCGTTCGTGGCCGTTGCAATCTCCGGCGCCGGCAGCGAGAAGAACTCCCGCTCTTGCAGCTTGATCCGCTCCCACGGCGGGTTGCCAATCACGCAATCAAATCCGGGTTCCCGCGTCGGTCGGGGTCTGTCCCGATTTTCGGCTTTGGGAAAATGGGGACTGACCCCCTCTGCCACCGAAACAACGGGACCGTCCCCAGCGAACACTTCCGGAAACCGCTCGCGCCAATCAAACCCAAATTCATGCACGGCCGGATCGTGTACCAGCGAATTGCCGTGGACGATGTTCCTCGACAGCGTGGCCAGCGTCTGCCCCGGCGTGGCCGAGCGAATCCACAGCGCCAGTTGCGTAATCTCCACCGCCTCCGGCGAGAGATCGACGCCGTACAGATTGTCGTTGAGAATGAACCGCGCCACCTGGGCGGAAAGCTCTTCGGCATCGGCCGCACCGCATTCCTCCAAATGCCCGATGACCTCAAGATAGCGCTGCTCCAGCACGTCGTACGCCTGAAACAAAAACGCCCCCGACCCGCACGCAGGATCGACGACCTTCAGCCGCCGCAAGATATCGAGGCACCCCCGCCAGTACGTTTCGGTCTGCGGCACCACGCCCCGTTCGGCGTCCGCCTTCGACACGCCCATCTCAACCGCCAGATCCTTGAATCGCTCTTCGACGAGCTCATCGACTGTGTATTGAACGATTCGACTGGTGAGTTCCGCCGGCGTGTAATAGATCCCCAGTTGCTTCCGCTTGGCCGATTGCGGCATCGTGGCGTATTCGGCCGCCCGCGCCGCGCTGCCGCCAAACAGGCCACTCGCCTTTAGTTTTTCCAACTCGGTGATCGACCGCTCGAACAAATGGCCCAGTACGTCGAGGTTCACTTCGTCGGCAAAATCGAAATCGCCGACGAAATAGAAAAACTGGGTCCATTCATCGTTCAGCTTGAGGTCATCGACCGCCGAGTTCTCGAACAGGCCGCCGTTATAGCCGCGGAATTCGCCGGTCGGACTCCCTTGATCGACGTAGCGAAACAACGCCTTGAAATTCTGCCAGCGGGGATTGGTGACTTGGGCGAACGACGGCGGCAACTTCTCGTACGCGCTCTTGATCGACCCCTCGCCGAGCAACCCCCGATCCTCGCAAAACGCAATGAAAATGATCCGGTCGAACAACCGCTGCACGTACTCGATGGCCTGGTCCACCGGGTGGTCAAGGTCGTGATGCAAGTGCGAGATCAATTCCGTGCGGCGCTGCGAATACGCGCTGTACAGCGCATCGCTCACTTCGCGCTGCCGATTCTGCGTCTTCCGCAACAGCGAGACCGCCCGCGGCGGCTCGCCCGCTGTCCCTTCGATCAGACCCTTGCGATGCAACAACACGTAGAATCGCCGAAACTCGTCGGCGTAGCGCAGCGATTGCAGCGTAAAATGCTCGTACGCCCGCTTCGTGCTGTCCCGCTCGTACAGCCGGAAGCTCACCATGTTCGACACAATCCCCCAGCGGCACGTCGCCGGCGTGTTCACCAGGTAGTCCCAACATTGGTCGACCGCCGTGCGGCCCACCGCGCGATCGCGGTCAAGGTGGGTCTTGGGGCCCTTGAGTTCGATGACCGCCAGCGGTCGACGTTCGACCCCTTGACGGAACTCGCCCAACACGGCATCCGGCGTCTGGCTGCCAATCGTATAGTGCTGATCGAGGTGCCAAACGTCGGCCCCTTCCGTCACCGAGGAATATCCGAGCGCTTGCCCGAATACCTCACTGAGAAACACACCCTGAAGCTCCGTCTCATGCAACTCGGCCAGCCGTCCCGTCGCTTCCAGGTCGGCCCACCGCAGCAGAATGGCGTGGGCCGCCTCGATCGCCCCCTCATCCAGCCGCCAGTCGTCGGCCGCTTCTTTGAGATAACGGCCCAGGATCAACCGGTCCGTCTTGGGTTGACGCGTGGCCGTTCGCGAATCGTCCTTGAATAGTGCGCGCTGCATCATGACGAAAGTTTTAACACATCGCGCAACCAATTCCCACTGCCGCCGCAAATTCCGCGGAGAAGGAGCAACTCCGGGTGTCACGTGCCCGGTGCCACTGGCAGAGCCCAATAGCGTCCGGGAAGATCTTCATCAAATCTTCATTTGCGCGATCGTTGGAATTTGTGTAGAACACGGGCATGTCACGCCATCCGACGAAGCGGGAACGCCGCGAGTCGCCAGATTCGGGGGTTCCCCCGC
>JADZDJ010000263.1 GCA_020851115.1 Pirellulales bacterium | reverse complement strand
GCCGCTTGGCGGTCAGCCTCCTGCGACAAGAGAAAACCACCAAGAACGGCGCCAAAGCCAAACGCATGAAAGCTGCACTTGACCCAAACTACCTGCTACACGTGCTGAAACATGCGAATTTTGATGCATAAGCCCTGACTCTATACGCGATCGGTAAGGATTGAATTTTCTCGGGTCTTTTCAAAGAACGCGATCTTATTAGACCAAATTGTTTTTTCGTTTCAAAATCGCGGCATAACACTTGACTTATTATAGAAATTCGGATCGTAATATTTTCTTATGGGAAGGAATTCGTTTTCACTTAGGCGTCGTTCACTGGCCGTAATTGGTGGAACTGCGTCAGTTGCGATCATAATGAGCGTTCGTTCCGACCTGACGTCAGTTTGGCTGCGAGCGATGCTGGCCGCCGTGGCTTGTGGTATTTTGGCGATATTATACCTGACGATAGCCTCTGAATCAAAACGATAAAAAAGCGGGATCGGGGTAGGAGGAAGAAAAGCACTGCCATGAGCAAGTTTGCTAGCCTGCATTAGCCCAGGATTTTCGAACAGCGGCGGCAACAACGTAGGAGTAGCATAGGCCAAGGATCCACGCAGGCCAGCCATCGGCCTCCGAAATCATCCACCCGAGATCCGACCTTGGAAAATCACGGGCCACCGAGCATGGGGTCTCTGAATTCTGTCGTGATTCCGTGCTTTCGTGATCCGATCCGCAACCGGCAGCCCTAATCCCATATTTCTGCTCTCGCACCTCTTGACAGGATCCTATACATGCGATAACGTGGACAGGCCAGCACCATCGCTGGCGCGGCCCGCCGTGCCGAATGGCATGCGGTGGCCGATGATCTTTGACAAGATAAACTCTGCACATCGCAGCCCGCGGCCACCGTCCGGCCGTGTCGCAGTTCGCTCAGGGCTTATCGCTCGACGAATTCCCCATGCCCGCCCCGCGCTTTTGCATGATTTAGTCTATGGACGCCCACACGATTCAAAAAACTTCCAGCAGCCGCCCCCTTATTTTCCATCGACCCTCGCCACGACTCAAACCGCAAAAACACCCGTAAATTCTCGATCCATTTCGCTTCCGCCCGCCGTTTTTTTGCGCACCCCCCCGGAAATGAACCGGAAATGAACCGGAAATGAACCGGAAATGAACCGGAAATGAACCGGAAATGAACCGGAAATGAATTCCGCAAGAATCCGCATAGCGCTCGGGAAAAACGCACTTTTCCGCTCCTTCATTTCCACCACAAAAATATTTTTGAAAATCACACCATGAAACCAACCGCGAACCACACCACCTTGCCACCCCGAAAAGCATGTTTCGACGGCACGAATCCTGGCGAAGGCAATACACAATTGACCGTTTCAAACCGCTGGGGCCAGAGGCGAGATCAATCACCAGCGGGCTTCCATTTGAATCCATTCATAAGGCCCGATTTCGCAGATGACGGCATCGCCGTCGATGGCCAATTTCCCGCGCGGCGTGCCGTCCAGGTCGAACCGCTCGGCCGATGTCGGCTGCCGAAAACATCGCACCCGCACCGGCCCGCGCCGCGCTTCGCATTCCAACAATCGCACGCGAAATCCGGCAACTCGACCAGCCTCGAATGGACGCTTCACGCTCGGAGAAACGGCGGTGGTGGTTGATCGTGCAATGGCTGGTGGAATCTGGTCGGCTTTCGTGGAGTTTCCTGCCGCATCCGCATTCGCAGGGTGAGGAGTCGTTTCGATGAACGGTGACCAGTGAGTAGCCATCACGTTGGGAGCATCCATGTGGAATAGCCAGCCGCTGGTTGCCGCTGGGGTATCTCGCCCACTTTGAAAAACCGCCATTGGAGGAACAAGCATTTCTTGGGCTGCGCGCCAAGCGTGTGGCACATCGATACCGATGGCCAGGCGAAATTTCATGGCTCTCTCGCCCCGGACTTTGAGAATCGTATCTAGCATTCGATCGCTCGACCGCAGGTGAAACGGCAGGCCACCGCAAAGAATCGCCGTGCGGCGATCGCCATCGACGATCTCGACAAACTGCGGCGCTTCAATCCGGCATAAATTGGTCGCAGCGCTGCACCCATGCAAGCTGCGGCGCAATCGGGCCGTGGAGCTCGACCAGGCAAAACGCGACGCAAAATACGAATTCCAAGCATCGCTCGTCAATTCCGCAAAAAGCGAAATCAGCTCGACTTCCAACTCGATCGACTTGGCGCTGTGCCATAGCCCGACGACTTGCCGAAACTGCGCCAGCACTTTCCCCGACGGATCGACGAGTCGCCCACGGCTGGCGATGCGGCCCAATGTGGAGTCGTTCTGCTCGACTTCGATGGAATCGACGGCCATAATTGTATAATTCGGTTCGCTCGGCAGCCAACTTGGCTGCGGCGATGGCAAGCGAATCGCCAACTGCTGCGACAGGAGATTGCCGCGCCGGCGAAAGTTGTGGATCGATTGAATGCCGCCGGTTTGCGGATGGATTTTTACCGCACAAAATTCGTTTTGCAGGGTCTTTTCGTCGACGGCAATGGTTGATGGTTTGCCGCGGCGCGATTTCGCCACTTCCTGTCTTGGCGACCCGCCCGCGATCCAAGCAAATCCGAGCGGCGGCACTTCGATCACGGCGCGTTTTGTTCCCGTTGAATCGTCGGCTGCGAGGACCGGCCCTCCAACGTTCGGTGGCAACGATAGTTTCGGCAGCTCAATTCCTACGCGGCGAGTACAGTTCAAGGAATTGACAACCAAGTATCCTGGAGTGGACGTCTGACCGATCGTCGTTGGTCCGCGCAATGCCGCAGCAAACGCTTCGACGGCATTGCGCAGCGGCCCATCGCCTTGTGCTTCGTCTTTGTTCGGAAGGCAAGGAGTATACTGCAGAACGCTGGCCATCGTGCCAATGGTCTCGGCCGATTGCCGTTGCGCATCTTGCTTCCAGACCGACGCGATCGCAGCAATCGTGTCCACTGCATTGTCGGCGATCGATCGCTGCAAGTACGAGCATCGATAATCATCGGGCGTAAATTCGGCTGATTTGGTGGCCGATTCCGTATCTGCAAAATACTTCTCAACCGTGGTGAATTTGCCGAGGACTGCGGCATAATGTGCGGCACGCCTTAAATCGCCATAGAATGGGCTGGCACGACCAGGCCAGTGAGCGAACAATGCCGTCGCGACAAAATCGTGATCCATCGTGTCGCCCATCGCATCCGAGAGGGCCAGAAACGTTTCCGGCCGCCCAGCATCGAGCGGCGGCTTGGTTATCGCATTGATCGAAGTGCCATCGAGGCCGACCCAAGCACTTTTTATGCGGTCGGCCTGCGGAAACCGCCCAGCGCCATCGAGCGTAAAATGCATTGCGCCACTGAAGCCACACTGGTGCAATATTTGCGGAAGAACCGGCGTAAGCCCAGATTGCCAGCGACCAAATACCTTCGGCTTTCGTCCCAACAGCCTCCGATAAATCTCACCAGCACTTTGTAGCTCTCTTAGAATTTCTTCCCGCGGCAGCAACGGCAGTTCGGTTTCGTCAGAAACGCCGCCGATTAGCCCAACCGTGCCTGCCTCTAGGCCGGCCTTGAGCATCGATAGGGTCGCAGGTTCCTCCCAGGCCATCTTTTCGAGCGTCGCTACGGAGAGTAGCACATTCATCGGTGCATCCGCAGCAAGTTCCTGTCGCAGCGCAGCGCCTATCGTTGTTGGTGCAATCAACGTCAAATCGAGAAAATACGCATCGACTGGATAGAAATAACCGCGCGATTCGAACAGCGCATTGAAAGCGGCCGACAATTGCACGCGAGTTTCTTCGGCATTGCCCCCGACAGCCGCCCTGGCCGCCGCCACCGTGGAGCGTTCGAATGCCGCCTCATCGAGGCTGCTCATGTAGCGCATGCGACGTGTGAGCAGTTCGGTTTGCAAGTAGCAAAAACCGAGCGCCAGAAAATCGGCGGCGAGCGCAAGATCGATGGTTTCGCAGTGCTCCGGTTGCTCGTGTTCGCTATCCGCGCGAAGCGCATCCAGGGCGGCATTCACGATGTGCTCGCGATCGTGAATGCCGGTTACCAGCCGCGAGCCATCCTGCTCGGCCTGTGAAAAAAAGAACCCCGGCATGTCGTCTTGAACGACTTGCGGCACGGCAATCAATCGCCCGGCAAGCTGCTCCGGCGGGTTGCTCGCCTGGATCCACGCTGGCAGCTTGCCAGCCGCGGCAATCAACGCCGGATGCCACAGCGCTGTATAGGCCGCAAGAATTCCTTCGGCCTCGTCACCAGTATGGTAAGTCGGAAAATCGTCCAGGCTGTGGCAAGAAAACAGGACGTTTAATTCGGAAACAGGCATGAACGGCAGGATTCAACAAACGGGATTCAGCGACATGGGGAGGCAATTTCCACGGTTCCGCACGACTGCGACCAGCGGACCCTCGATCGATCCGCAATCAACATCCTCGCGGCCCACCAGTTGAACTTTCTAAAACTGTACGCAGAATAGCATACAGTGGAACAGCGCGTGTGCGGGAGGTCATCGCGATGAAACCAACCGATTTGGCACAGCAAACGCCCGTTGATGGTGCGAAATATCTGCCGCAGCCAGCTCCAGGCTGGTGGCGCTTCGGAATGCCGATCGTCGCGCTGGCGGTCGGGTTGATCGTGGCGTGGTGGGCTTCCAGCGCCGCGCGACAGATGGATGCCGCAGACGTCGAACGCAGAATGCCGCAGGTCGTTTTTTGGGGCGGCGTTCAATTGAGCTTTCTCCTGGCGGGTTTCTTATGGTTGGCCGGGGCTCGACGTGCCGCAGCGGTTGCTTTCGCCCACCGCGTACTAAATTCCCTGCACGAGAGCGAACAGCGATTGCAGGCGATTTCCGAAAACACTTCGTCGGTGGTCTATGTCAAGGACGTTCAAGGACGCTACTTGTTCGTGAATCGCCGTTTCGAGCAATTATTCAAACGCGCCAAGTACGATATTCTAGGCAAATCCGATGAAGAGGTTTTCCCTGCCCCTTACGGCAAGCTGTTTCGCGACTACGATCTCCGCGTCCTGGCCGCTGGAAAACCGATCGAGTCGGAAGAGACGGTGCCGCACGACGACGGCATTCATACTTACATTTCGAACAAATTCGCACTATACGATAGCGCCGGCAAGGCCTATGCGGTCGGCGGCATCTCCACCGATATCACGGCGTTAAAAAAGGCCGAGCAGGCGTTACTCGACGCCGAGGCACGCTACTCATCGCTCATCGAAAGTTTGCCATTGCGCGCTTGGAGCAAAGACTTGCAAGGCCGGTTCACCTTCGTCAATAAAGCCTGGTTCAATAATCGCGGCAAGTCTCTTGCGGAGGTCGTCGGCAAAACCGATTTCGATTTCAACCCACCAGAATTAGCGAAAAAATATCAGGAGGATGACTTGCGCGTGGCGCAAACGGGTCAAGTGTTTGAAGACATCGAGGAATTTCAAGTCACGGGCGACGAAGACAGACGCTATATTCAGGTGCTGAAATCTCCGGTGCTTAACGCTGGCGGAGAGGTGGTCGGCACGCAAGGAATGTCGTGGGACGTGACCGACCGCGTGATGGCCGAGCATGCGATGCGACTTGCCAAGGAAGCCGCCGAGGCCGCCAATCGGGCCAAGTCCGTGTTTGTCGCCAACATCAGCCACGAGATTCGCACGCCGATGAACGGCATCATCGGCATGTCGGAATTGCTGCTCGATACGCCGCTGATGCCCGACCAGCGCGAATATGTGCTGATGATCAACGAGTCGGCCGATTCGCTGCTTAGCGTCATCAATGACGTGCTCGATTTTTCGAAAGTCGAAGCCGGCAAGCTCGATCTGGAATCGATTCCCTTTGAACTCGATGAAGTGCTGGGGGACGCGCTGAAGCTGCTCGCGTTGCGGGCAGACAAAAAAAATCTGGAATTGGCCTGGCAAATGAAGCCCGATGTGCCGCCAGTCGTCGTGGGCGACCCGGCGCGGCTGCGGCAGATCGTCATTAACCTCGTCGGCAACGCGATCAAATTCACCGAACTGGGTGAGGTCGTGCTGAGGGTATCGATCGGCGAGATCGACGTTCGCAAGATTACGCTACAATTCAGTATTCACGATACCGGCATCGGCATTCCGACCGACAAGCAGCATTCCGTCTTCGAGCCGTTCGAGCAAGCCGATACCACGACCAGTCGCCGCCATGGCGGAACTGGTTTGGGCCTGACGATTTCCACGAAACTCGTCAGGTTGATGGGTGGACGCATTTGGCTGGAGAGCCAGTCTAGCCGCGGCAGTACTTTTCATTTCACTTCGCAGTTTGATTTGCCCGATGCGGCATCGATCGAAAGTTCGACCGAAAACCTGCGCGACTTGCGCGATCTGCGCGTGCTCGTCGTCGATGACAATACCACCCAGCGTGGCATCTTGATGGAACTGCTCGCCAATTGGGGCCTTCAACCGCACGGCGTTTCCTCCGCCGCGGAGGCGTTAAAATTGCTGCGACAATCGCCCGACCATAAGAAGTCGATTCAATTGGTTCTGGCCGATGCGCAGATGCCTGTCCACGATGGATTTTGGCTGGCCGAACAGATCGATCGCGATCCGGCACTGCGCACTGCGACCATTATGATGCTTGCAGCCACCCGCCGACCGGAAGATGCCGAGCGTTGCCGACGGTTGAGGGTAGAGGGCTATCTCTCAAAGCCCATCAAGCCGTCGGAACTGCTTGATGCAATGATGGCGGCACTCGGTCCACTAGTCGAAGGTCCGCTGTTGGAAATGCCAGCTACGGAAGCAGCAGCGCCCATGCGTTCGCTAAATGTTTTGCTGGCCGAAGATAGCCCTGTGAATCAACGCGTGGCCACGGCGCTCTTGGAAAAATGGGGGCATCGTGTGACGATCGCCAACAACGGCCGACAGGCGATTGCCACGGCAGCGGCCGGGCAATTCGATCTGATCTTAATGGATGTGCAAATGCCCGAGATGGACGGCCTCGAAGCGACCGTAGCGATTCGGCAGCGGGAGCTGATCGCTGGTGGACATCTTCCGATCGTTGCACTCACGGCCCATGCGATGAAAGGAGACCGCGACCGCTGCCTGGAGGCGGGAATGGATGCGTATGTCACCAAGCCAATTCGCTCGAAAGAACTATGCCGTGTGATCGGTGAAGTGGTCGATCGGCCCAAGACATTGAACACGGCCGCATCGCTGGACGCCGACAGCGATGCGACGGACACCATCCTCTCAGATTGCTGTCACAATTGGGATGAAGCGCTGTCGGCACTCCACGGGGATCGCAAGTTGCTTGCCGAATTAATCGATATTTTCCGCGAAGAATGTCCAAAACTTTGTCGCGAAATGACGACGGCAATCGAATTGCAGGACACTCGAACCGTGCAACGGACGGCCCATACGTTGAAAGGTTCGCTCGGCCACTTGGCTGCTGCCGAGGCGCACGGCTTGGCTGAACAAATCGAAGCGCACGCAAAACGAGGGAACCTCGGCGATGCCGAGCAGTTGTGGTTGAAGCTGCGAGCGAAACTCGACGAATTAGATCCAATTTTGGTGGAGTTTGTGGCGAAAGATTGATTGACCCGCGTCTCCAAAAGGCGCTACCCCTACGGCGAGTCTTGCAGAGGCTCGCAAGACGATGCAAACATTATCTCACCGTCGAATACCGCGCACGATCAGGTTTTTTACGCTATGTTTATCGTTGACCATCGGTTCCATCGCGTCGCTGCACGGAGATGAGAATGCCCCAACCGCCCAACGTGACGTTCCGCCAGGAATGACGTGGATACCTGGCGGGGAATTCATGATGGGCAGCGATTCGCGCCAATTGGCTTGGCCCGACGAAAGGCCGGCGCATCTGGTGCGCGTGAATCCCTTTTGGATGGATGTCGCCGAAGTCACCAGCGCCGATTTCAAGAAATTTGTCGATGCCACCGGATATGTGACGGTCGCCGAGCGAGCGCCGACGGCGGAAGAGATTCTCAAGCAAACGCCTCTCGGCACTCCGCCGCCCGATCCCAAAGACCTCGTTCCTGGTTCTCTAGTCTTCACACCACCGACGCGTGCCGTGCAATTGGACGATTATTCCCAATGGTGGAAATGGACTCCCGGCGCGAACTGGCGACATCCCGAAGGACCAAGCAGCAACCTCGATGGCCGCGAGAACCATCCTGTCGTGCATGTCTCATGGGATGATGCGGCAGCCTATGCAAAGTGGGCGAGAAAACGATTGCCCACGGAGGCCGACTGGGAATTCGCGGCCCGCGGGGGATTGGACAACAAGCCGTATGTCTGGGGCGATCGGCCGCCAGATTCGACGCACGTCTACGCCAACATCTGGCAAGGCGATTTTCCTCACCGCAATACGAAGGCCGACGGATTTCTGCGCACCGCGCCTGTGAAGTCGTTCAAACCCAATGGGTTTGGACTCTACGACATGTCCGGCAATGTTTGGGAGTGGTGCAACGATTGGTACGACCGCGATCTTTTCCGCCGTCGCACTGGCAATGGCGTCGTCGATAATCCACAGGGTCCGGAACAGAGCTTTAATCCTGCGCAGCCGCGAACGCCCATGCGCGTGCAAAAAGGCGGCTCGTTTTTGTGCAGCGATCAATACTGCACTCGCTATCGGCCGAGTGCTCGTCACGGCGGCGCGGTCGACACCGGAATGTCGCACGTCGGCTTCCGTTGCGTTAAGTCATCGGCCAAATAACGCAGTGCTGGCGCGGAATTCGCCTTCCCCATTGGCATGGCCCAGCGTGACACATTTTTTAATTCCGCGGATCAAAAAATCGCACGACTATGTTCGATGGCTGCCAATTTCGATAAAGTTGCGACTATCCTCTTAAATGATTTCCGCAATCTTTCAGTGTACGAAATGACCAAGATGTCACAGAAGTTGGCTAAAGTTGCAAAGCAGACCCCCGCCAAGAAAACTGCCGAAAAACAATCCACGGCGAAGAAGGCTAGGCCGAGAAAGTCGGTGCCGAACACGTCGTCGCGCAGAGCGGCCAAACCAAAACTCCTATCCGGCGGCAATCCGCAAATCGCCAAAGCCGCGGGCGACGCTCCGGTGCAAGCTTACATCGCGGCCATGCCGGGCTGGAAACGCGCCGTCGGCGAGCGCCTCGACGAGATCATCTCCCGCGCCGTCCCCGGCGTACACAAGGCCGTCAAATGGAACTCGCCGATGTACGGAGAGAAGGACCAGCCCGAAGGCAAACGCGGGAGCTGGTTCCTCGGCATCCACTGTATGACCAAATCCATCAAAGTCGCATTCTTCCGCGGCGCATCGCTGCGTCCAGTTCCTCCGGGCGAATCCAAACAAAAGGAAGTCCGCTACCTCGACATTCACGTTGATGACGAGGTCGACGAATCGCAATTTGCGAAATGGGTGAAACAAGCGAGCCAGTTGCCGGGGGAGTTGATGTGACGAACCAACGCGTAACTTGAGAACCGAACCGCGAATGGCTTCCTGGCAAGCGATTAATGCTCAGATGATATCCATTCCCTCGTCGATTCTCCGCGTTATAGCTGACCGGAACGAAATCGGCGCAAGTGTTCAAGTTGGCGAGCGCATTGGCTGAGTGTTGCCGATTTGGTGCCTATGCTGTAAGCTACGTCGCATGGCGAAGAAGAGGCGACAAGACAACACTCACGACCTTCCGGAAACCGTCGCTAACATTTTCTCGAACGCGGCTCAATCGAAGGGCGAGAGTGCAACGAGCGCTATGAAAGCTCGGAATTTCGTAGAGCGCAGTAGGGCCGCAAACTATTCCTCAGATCCTGACCTCCAAGGCCGTCTTCCCAATGATATTTTGCAATTATATGAGTGTCACCAGTGGAAGCACGCAGCGGCCATCATGGCCACTGACTTTAGCAACGAACTCGAAGATATCGTCGCTGTACTTAGCAAGGTCAAACTACGGAAAGAGTTTATGACCAAGCCTGGTGGAGGTAAAGGGCAGTACGCACAGGCTGTAGATAAAGCGTTTCGTGATCGAGGTTGGGCGCCAAAACGATTCGATACTGCCATCGTTGTGGATGAGAGAGAAGTTGCAAGTCCAACGCACGAAGTTGACTGCTTTAAAAATCGCATTGCGCTCGAACTAGAATGGTCCAATAAAGATCCTTTCTATGACCGCGATCTTAACAACTTTCGATTGCTATTCGACTTGCGCGTTATCAGTGTTGGCATCATCATAACGAAATCCGATGAACTTGCGGGGCTAATGTTTGATCTTGGAAAGAATATTTGGGAGAAATATGGCACTTCAACGACATGGATGTCCAAGTTGCTCCCGCGCGTACGTGGCGGGGGCGGTGGTGGGTGTCCGCTGCTTGTCTTCGGAATTCGCAAGGCGCTTTACACGGAGGATTAGTGATGCCGGCTAACTTCTGCGTTGATGCGGTTGGAATGGATCTGCTTACGAAGTTTTCCAGCAAAGGTTTCGGCACGATCCTGGCCGATCCACCATGGCGATTCTCGAATCGCACTGGAAAAATGGCTCCTGAGCATAAGCGTTTGAACCGCTATTGTACGATGTCCAACGAAGAAATCATGGAACTTCCGGTGTCGCAGATCGCTGCGTCGCATTCACATTTGTACTTGTGGGTTCCCAACGCCCTCATCCAGGAAGGGCTTCAAGTGATGAAGCGCTGGGGCTTTACGTATAAGACCAACATCGTTTGGTACAAGGTGCGCAAGGACGGCGGACCAGACGGGCGCGGCGTTGGTTTCTATTTTCGCAACGTGACCGAACTGGTACTCTTTGGCGTTCGAGGAAAGCTCAGAACCGGACCGGCTGGCCGCAGGCAAACGAACGTCATTGTGCAGCAAAAACGAGCTCACTCGATGAAGCCGGACGAACTTTATCCGATCATCGAGAGTTGCAGTACAGGGCCGTTTATTGAGTTGTTCGCGCGTTTCCAGCGCAAGGGTTGGTCGTGTTGGGGCAATGAAGCGGAGTCAAACGGCGAACACATCAAGATTCACGCTGCCTATCGCGCCAACGGTAGATACAACCAGCACTCGCATCGAAAAGGTACGAAACAGCGCAGGCTTAGCCTATTTGGATAGTTACGCTGCATCGCTGCTTTTGCGAGAGCAATTGACGGTTGATTGTTGCCTCGCCAGACTCACGCTTGCCGACAGCAAAGCAATTGACAACTATGAAGAATTACGAGAATCGCTCGAGTGAAGGAAAAAGTGCGGTGTTGCAAACCGACCCAGTTGACGTCAAGAACAAACAGCACCACGATTGGCGGGCCGAAATCCTCGCGCGGATCCGTAAACTGATCCAAAAAACCGACCCTGAGGCTGTCGAGGAAGTCAAATGGCGAAAGCCCTCCAATCCCGCGGGCGTTCCGGTTTGGTCCCACAACGGCATCATCTGCACCGGCGAGGTGTACAAGGATAAGGTGAAGCTCACGTTCGCCAAGGGGGCCGCGCTCAAGGATCCAGCGCGATTGTTCAACTCCAGCCTGGAAGGCAACACCCGGCGGGCCATCGACTATCACGAGGGGGATAAGATCGATGAAAAATCCTTGAAATCGCTGATTCTCGCCGCCGTCG
>JADZDJ010000262.1 GCA_020851115.1 Pirellulales bacterium | reverse complement strand
TTGGTATGTGCGATGTACATTTCCGGGTTTGCCATACACGGTATTGTCATCCATTGCAATTGAGACCTGGGAAAGTTTGGAATACCGCATATTCTCCAGTCATATCCAAAAGTACGCGCTGGCCCTGACAACTGTTGCCAGATTACCGCCGGGCACAAGGCGCGCTGACTGGCATGGTTGCTTGGTTCGCGGCGTGCGGCAACGCAGAGTCTTGTTTGTCATCGCGTCCAGCGAGACGATCTGTTGGGGACGTTTTCGTATTTTCTGCGCCATGAGCCTTGATGGGTCACGCGCTGGCAGGAGCAAACTTATTCAGCGCTAGCTCCTTCAACGCCCGCAAATCGAGCTTGCCGCTGCCTAGGATGGGGATTTCTTCGACCTGGCAGAAGCTGTCGGCCGACGGGATCCAAATGTTCGGAAGACCGGCGTTGGCCAGGTCGCGGCAGAGTTGTTCGGGAGTTTTTGAAAGAGCCAGATGTACGACGACGAGCCGTTCGCCGCGGAAGGGATCAGGGATGGCGGTGACGACGGCCTGCAACGTGCCGTCTTCGGCAGACAAGGCTTGCTGGATTGCTTCCTCGATTTTGATATGCGGAATCATTTCGCCGCCAATTTTCGAGAAACGGCTTTGGCGGTCGGTGATTTGAATGAACCCGTCGGCGTCGATCCTTGCCACATCGCCGGTTACATACCAGCCGTCGCGAATGACAGGTGCTGTTAGGTCGGGACGATTGAAGTAGCCTTTCATCACGTTTGGGCCGGTGACAAGCAGAAGGCCAGGTTCGCCGGTTGCAACCGCTCCCGACTCACCGCTTGACGATGCGCGCAGCTCGACAAGGGGCAAGTCTGCGCCGGTTTCGAGATCGACAATTTTGGCTTGAACGTTCAGAATGGGTTTGCCAACCGTACCTTCGCGGGCGCTGGGGATCTGCGGGTTTCGAGCGCGGCTCGGCGGGACGTTCACCGCCACCAGCGGCGACATTTCGGTGCAGCCATAGGCCTCGTAGGGCCGCATGCCGAACTTGGTTTCGAAGGCGTCGCTCAATTCTTTCGGCAACTTTTCCGCCGAGGCGAACACCACTTCGAGCGAGCCAAAGTCGGCAGGTTGCACGCGGCGGAGATAGATCCGCAAGAACGTCGGCGTCGCCATGAACACGGTCACGCGGTGCTTTGCGCACAGCTTGCCAATTTGCTGCGCGTCGCGCGGGTCGAAATGATAGACCCCTTTAGGTGCCAGCGCCAACACGGTCCACATCGTCGCCGTGTAGCCGTAGCTGTGGAAAAACGGCAAGACGCCCATTGCCGCGTCGTCCGGCCGCAGATGAACCGCGTCGTTGATCGATTCGATTTGTGAAGCGACGTTGTCTTGCGAAAGCATCACTCCTTTAGGATCGCCCGTCGAACCGGATGTAAAAATGATCGTCAGCAGATCGTCGGGTTGCAGGTGGTCGATGCCCAGCCGGCGTTCCAACATGCCGATCGGCAGCTTCGACTGTAGCGCGGCAGCGATTTTGTCCGCAAGCGTCACCTTGTCCTTGAAATCGTCGAGATAGACAAGATCGGCTTTGAGGTCGAGCTTCATGCGCTCCATCAGCCGGCGACTCGTGAGAATATGGCGAATGTCGCATTGCTCGATGCAGTTGTTGATCACCGCGGAGGCGGCGGTGTAGTTCAAGTTTACGCCGATGCGGCCGGCCAGCGGCAAGGCGATGTTGGCGACGACGCCGCCGGCCGACGGCGGGAGAATGAGGCCGACGTATTTTTCAGCGGGCGACAGCACTTCGCGCAGCAGTAAGCGGCGCAAGATCAGAGTACGCACCAGCAATTGGCTGCCCGTCAGTTCGACTCCTGTCGAATCGGCGACTTTTAGACGGCGGCCGACCCGGCGGCAGTTACGCAAGAATTGACGTGGCGGCGCGAGGCGAGGCATGGCAGGAAACGATGAACGAGGAATGAGAATCGACGAACTTGGACGGCGATATTTTGCCAAGTTTTTTGGTTCGACGATACCGGAGATTTCGGATTCAACGCAAATGGGGAATGCTCAATTGCGGGCAATTCGACATACTCCTCGCACTCCGCCGTGTCGATCGAACTAGGAAGTAGCATCAACTGCGATTCCTCCTCGCGGCGGGCCGTAAAGGATACATCTTGGGAAATCGAATCGATCAGCGGCCGAGTTTTGCTGGTAGGCGAACTGCTTCGCGAAAAATGATACAATCTCCTCTACACTCGGATGTCAAAACGCTATTGTGGTTTTCCGTTTCATTGAATGACGCCATCGCAGCCAGCAGAAATTTCCGCCGCGCAAACGTATGTTGATGTGCCATGCACGGTTTGCGGCTGTGTGTGCGACGACTTGCAAGTGAGCGTCGCCGACGATCGCATCGTGCCGCTTTCTGGGGCGTGTCCATTGGCCGAGCCGTGGTTCGCGGTTCTGTCCGAAGCGCTTGCCAATCCGCCGCCCCTTGCGCGCATCGAGGGCAAGCCGGTTTCGCTGCACCAAGCGGTCGAGCGGGCAGCCTATCTATTGAGTCGTAGCCGAGCGCCCCTCGTATGGGGGCTTTCTCGCAGCAGCACCGCCGGACAGCGGGCCGCCGTGGCGTTGGCGGAGCGACTGGGGGCGACAATCGACACCACTGCCTCCGTTTGCCACGGCCCATCGATCATGGCGATTCAACAAGTGGGGGAATCAACATGTTCCCTCGGCGAAGTTCGCCATCGCGCCGATCTGGTCGTATTCTGGGGTGCAAATCCCGTGAACAGCCATCCGCGACATTTCGAGCGTTATTCGGCCGACGCGATAGGGCAGTTTACCCCGCGCGGCCGCGCCGATCGGAAATTAATCGTCATCGACAAACAGGCGACGGCCACTAGCGAGCTTGCCGATGAATTCATTCAGGTGCCGGCGGATGGCGATTTTGAAATGATTTGGGCGCTACGCCAATTGCTCCAGGGCAGGCAATTGCCCGCATCGTTCGACATCGGTGTTTCTCACCAGCGGCTACGGCAACTCGTGCAACAGTTGAAGGGCTGCCGCTACGGCGTTGTGTTTTTCGGCTTGGGGTTGGCGCAGCGCGGCATCGGTCATGTGAACGTCGAAGCGCTATTGCAATTAGTCGCCGATTTGAACGATCACACACGCTTCACCGCCCGCCGGCTGCGAATTCCCGGCGATGTCACGGGTGCCGATGCGGTGCTTTGTTGGCAGACTGGATTTCCGTTCGCGGTAAGCATGTCGCGCGGCTACCCGCGCTACAACCCTGGCGAATACAGCGCGAACGAACTGCTCGCGCGCGGCGAAGTCGATGCGTGCCTGTTGGTCGGCAGCGAAGCGATGCGAGACCTCTCGCCATCGGCTCTGCGTGCCGCCGAGCAATTGCCAACGATCGCGCTGGACTATCCCCACCTGAAATCGCCGATCGACGCCACCGTGCAATTTACTACGGCCGTTTACGGAATTCACGCCGCCGGCACGGTTTACCGCATGGACGAAATCCCGATTGCGCTGCGGCAACTTCGACCATCGAATTACCCTCGCGACGACGAAGTGTTGACAGCGATTGCGGCCGCGCTGACGGGCAATGGCGATATAGCGACCACGCGCGTCGTTTAGGAAATGAACTGAATTGACCTAGCGAACGGGCCGGCAAATACCGCTTGCGCGCGTTACAATGCTCTGCACGAGGTCACGCCATGAAAATGTTTGTTGCCGGCAGATGGCTCGACAAATCTGCAAAAATCGAGGTTCGCAATCCATTCGATGGTTCGATCATTGATACCGTGCCGGAGGCGGACGGAAGCGATGTCGAGGCGGCACTGGCCAGCGCGGTTGAAGGTGCGAAGGTCATGCGGGCGGTGCCCGCTTATGAACGGTATCGCCTGCTGCTGAAAGCATCGCAGTTGATGCGCGAGCGGCAAGCTGATTTGGCGCGGACGCTGACGCTCGAAGAAGGCAAGGTTGTGCGCGAGTCGACCGTCGAAGTATCGCGGGCAGCAGAGGTGCTCGAACTGTCCGCCGAGGAAGCAAAGCGGCTCGGCGGCGAAGTCTTGCCGCTCGACGGCGCATCGAACGGAGCTGGTAAATTTGGCTTCACGATGCGCGTTCCGTGTGGAATTGTCGCGGCCATTACGCCGTTTAATTTTCCGCTCAACTTGCCCTGTCACAAAGTCGGGCCAGCGCTAGCCGCCGGCAATTCGGTGATTTTGAAGCCGGCCAGCGATACGCCGCTGGTGGCGCTCATGCTGATCGAAATTCTGCTGGAAGCCGGCGTTCCGCCCCTGGCCGTGTCATGTCTCACCGGCGGTGGTAGCGCGATCGGCAATGCGCTCTGTGCCGATGCACGCGTGAGGAAGCTCAGCTTCACGGGCAGCCGCGAGGTCGGCGAGCACATCGTCAAGACCGCCGGGTTGAAGCGCGTTACGATGGAGCTTGGATCGAACAGTCCGCTGATCATCATGGACGATGCCGACTTGGAACAAGCCGCCGAGGCGATTGCCGCGACCGGCTATTCCAACGCCGGCCAAGTTTGCATCTCCACGCAGCGAGTGTTGGCGACGGCACCGATCTACGGCAGTTTGCTCGACGCACTCAAACCGAAGGTGGAAGCCATTCGTCTGGGCAATCCGTTGGAGGCTACCACAATGATGGGCCCGATGATCCGCGAGCGCGATGCCCAGCGCGTGGGACAATGGATCGACGAAGCCGTTCTCGGCGGCGCAACGCTCGTCGCTGGTGGTCGCCACGACGGCACTCGCCACGACGCTACGCTGCTGGCCGATGTGCAGCCGAAAATGCGGCTCAGTTGCGAAGAGCTGTTCGGTCCCGCCGTCGGCGTGACGAAGTGCGTCGATATCGACGAAGCCATTCGTCTGGCGAACGAGACGAACTATGGTCTCAGCGCCGCCATCTTTACCCGTGATTTGGGCCGCGCCTTGCGGTTCTGTCATGAAGTCGACAGCGGCAATCTGCACGTCAACTGGGGTCCGCAGTGGCGCGCCGATCTGATGCCCTATGGCGGTCTCAAGGAAAGCGGCCTGGGAAAAGAAGGCCCAAGATATGCAATCGAGGAAATGACCGAGTTGAAAACGGTTGTGATCCACGGCAGTTAGCCGCGAGCGACCAGGTCGCACCGAGTTAGAGGCCAGTACCGATCGCTGGCGGTCGTTGACGCTGCCAGCGGGCTGTCGCCACCGATCGTTGCCCCTATTCCCACTACCGCTTTGAAAACTGTGTGCCGCGCCGCGCGCCGCGGAGACCGTACTTCTTGCGTTCCTTCATGCGGCCGTCGCGCGTGAGCAGACCGGAATGGCGCAGCACCTCGTCGAGTGACGAATCGTGGATTCGCAGCGCTCGGGCAATTCCCAGCTTGCAAGCGCCCGCTTGGCCAGTGGGGCCGCCGCCGTGAACGGAGATCGCGATATCCACTGTATTCAACTTGCCGGTTTGATTCAGTGCATCGAGCACTTGAAATCGGTCCTTCACCGCGGGGAAGTAATCGTCGACCGCGCGGCCGTTGATCGTAATCGATCCAGCGCCATCTTTAACGCGGACGCGGGCGACGGACGTTTTGCGGCGGCCAGTGCCGAGCGAGTAACCGGCGGTTTTCGGCGATGCAGCAGTGGACATGCGGAAGGATTTGGAGTTCGGGGTTCAGGAAGGTGAAGAACGCGAAATGAAGGATAGGAAAGGTGCCGCTGCGTAATTTTGCTATTTGCTCAGGTCAAATCGTATTTAGCCAACGCTCCCAGCTAATATTTACTTTGCGCCCATTTCTTTCGGTTGAGGGTTTTGCGCTTGATGCGGATGTTGGCCGCCGGCGTACACTTTCAATTTGCCCAGCATCTTCACGCCAAGCTTCGACTTGGGCAACATGCGGCGGACGGCTTCGGAAATGATCAACTCCGGGCGGCGCTCTCGTCGCTTTTCGGGGCTTTCGATTTGCAAACCGTGATAGCCAGTGTACCAGCGATATTCCTTATTCTGCCACTTTGTGCCCGTGAAGGCGACCTTTTCGGCATTGACGACCACGACAAAATCGCCCGTATCGACATGCGGCGTATAAGTCGGTCGATGCTTGCCCATCAGCACCATCGCAATGTCGCTGGCCAGTCGGCCGACCACTTTATCGGTGGCATCCACCAGCCACCACTGGGCATCCAGCTCGCCCGGCTTGGCCATGTAGGTTTTCTCGGCAATCACTTTCATCGTCGCAGGCACAGTACGCCCCCCAGGGGGATTATGACTCGAAATTTGGAAACTAGCAGTGTACTCGCACCTGGCGATGTCTACAAGGGCGGGAAAATTTACAAGAAACCGCGGGAGCGTACCTCGCACGTTGTAATGGGCAGGGCAATTTCCAGAAGCACCGATCAGGATTGACGGATATCCAGGAGGGAACCCGGTAATTTGGGTGTGACAAGGAGGTTTAGGCATGGGATTATCTGGTGAACCATACCGACGTTTGCTCGAATTAGTCCAGGAGGCCCGCGAAATGATCGGCGGCTGCTCACACGCCGATGGGCGTCCGATGACGTTCGATGAGTTGGAAGTACACCGCGCGGCCGAAATGCAGTCGCTCAAGCGATTCATCAACCAACTCAAGGAAGAAATCGCCCGCTACGAATGCCGGCAGCCGGCGCAGCGAGAATGCGGCGCAGGCAAGTAGGTCACACGTGCTTTGCGTGATGGGATCGACGCGGCACGATGAAATCGGCATGTTGCCCATCGTGTTCTAAAACGGGTCGATCAAACAGGGTGGCGCAGGTACTGTCACACAATGGAGTGCGGCAGCTACTTGGTCGGCACCACGGCCGACTCGTGCAAATAGCTGCTATCCACCGGATAATTCCGCCAGCGGATGGAGTAGTGGTTTTCAAACCACTGCTGAATGTCGCTTACCACCTCGTGGTCGAAGTCAGGCTCGACGTGCAGCGTCTTGCCAAACAGTGGTTCGCGGATTTCGCCTTGTTCGACGATCACGCGACCCGCCTTGATTACCATTCGCGGTAACTCGAACATCGCCGCTTGATTGTCGTTTGGCGTATAGATCGTGATGTCGGCGTCCGCGCCGACGCCGAGATGTCCTTTGTTCTTCAGGCCTAAAATTCGTGCGGGACCGGCACGGGTGATGATGGCAATTTCATAGAGTGTATACTCGCGGTTCAAATCCGCCAGCGTCGAACGTTCACGAATTGTCGGAGGACAGGTTTTCAACATGTCCTGCCGATAGGTGCGGTCCATCAGCAAACGAATGATCTGCGGATACGCTAAAAACGACCCTCCGTTGGGATGGTCGGTGCTCATCACCACCCGCCACGGATCTTCGACGAGCAAATACCACTCCAAGCCGATCGCCCATTGCAGCGAATGGACGAGCGATCGATTTCTGTATTGGATCGGGGTGATGCCGCAGCCCGATTCCATTTCGGTATCGCAGCTAAACCATTTGCCGCCGTAGACCTTGGAGAGGAAGTATCCCAGCGGTCCATCGCCTGTCATGCTGGTGGTTTCGCCGAACAAGACTTGGCCGACGTCGACGGTGACGTGTTTGTGGGAGTTGACATAATCGGCCAGCGGAACGACCTTGCTGTTGAAAGTGTTTTCATCGGCCTCGCCGCCACCGTAGCTATGAAACTGGATGTGCGTGATATGGCCACGATGCCCATCGAGCGCACGCATCGTTTCCAGCGTCGTATTCCAGTTGCCTGGCATTCCCAGGTTGTTGCAATGAATATGCACGGGATGCGGCAATTGCAACTCGGCCGCCGCTTTCGTCACGCCGCCAACGATCTGTCGCGGCGTAATATTGAAATGGCCGACTGGCTCGTCCAGCCCGTGGACATTTCCTCCCTGGCGGCTTTTCCAGACTTCCACGCCGCCAGGATTGACGAGCTTGGGGGCGAATCCTTTCGTGGCGTTGAGCAGCCAACCGACGAACGCCTTCAACTTCTGCGGTTCATTGCGCTGAATCGATTGCATGACATAATGATTGTTGCCCATCAAGACATAAAACCCTTTGTCGATGCATGGCGTATCGTCAAACTCTTCGTGCGCGTGCCGAGCGCCCAGTGGCGGAATGGCGGCGTCGAACGCCGTGGTATAGCCGAGGCCCGCATACTTGTAGCCGGTGACAAACGTGCTCGGAACGCTGCCGAGTCCGCCGCTGCGTGTCTTGGCGGTGCGCGGAACCACCGCCGAGCGCCGCTTTTCCTCCGGCCGCATCTTGCGGGCGACATTCACCTTCGGCCCGGCAATATGACAGTGCATGTCGATCCCGCCAGGCATGACAACCAGTCCGCGTGCGTCGATTTCGCGCGCTGGTCGAATGCTGGGATCGGTCGGCGCAGCAACGATTTTGCCGCCAGAAATCCAGATGTCACGAACTTCGCCATCCATGTTATGGACGGGATCGTAGATCGTGCCACCGGCAATACAAGTTAGATCGGTCGAAATCATCTCTTTCGCTGGCAAGCATCACGCGGCGGGCGTCAAGCCAACAGGGTATTTACCCGATTGCATCTGCACCCAGACTTTACCACCATGCAGCACCACAAAGCCGCTCGCAGACGCGAGGAAAGGGCAGGGCGAAGCAGTTGTCTCGGCGCGCCGTCCATTCGGCAAACGCTGCTGCCGATATTAACGCGATTGGTGCTAGATGGAAAGTCACCGGAGAGCGGAGCATCAACGCATCGCTCCAATGATGATCCGGTAGCGCGAGATTACGCCACCGACCAATTCAGCGCCGCATCGTTCCTTCCGACTTTGCGGCCAACTCCGCGAAATTCTTGGCCTCATTCTGATGGCCAAGCTTCTCGTGCATCGTCGCCAGGTTATTATACGGCACGGCAAGCGCATTGCGGTTGAGCAACTGGCGAGCCACCGCTTCTTCGACGTGCTTCAGACCGGCGTCGGTCAACTGGACCGCAAAATCTCCCTGGCCGATTTCCCAATAAGAAATCCCCATGCTGACGTACCATTCGCCATATCGCCCCTGCTCGTCGCGGCAACTCGCTGGCAGTGGGCGATCTAATAAGGGAACGGCTTTTTCATACCAGGTGACGGCGGTCTTGTGATCGTTGCGCCGGACGGCATGGATCGCGCCGATGCGATAATAGAGCCGGCCCAAGCGAAAAACATCCTCGGCGGTCTCGCGGCGATGCTTGGCGCCCGATTCCAAGTACATTGCGGTCATCGCGCTGTTTGCGAGGGTGTGCTGATTGACACTGCGCTGGTCCTCGGCCGCCAACCCGTCGGAAAGGGCCACGCCCAATTCCCACTCCAAACAGCTCTTTCGCCAGGGGTCGTCCGATTTTTCCATCAGCTCTTTGCCGCTTCGCAGCGCTAACTTTGTCCACGGCGCGCTGTCGATTTTTCCTGGCGCTGCCGCGCAGGCCGCCAAGGCACCGCGAGCCATACGCACTCGCAGCGCTCCGTCCCCTTCTTCCGTATCGATCAGGTCTTGCACGTAGGAACTGGCGCGGCTCAACCACTTGGGCACGACCCGTTCCTTTTGCTGAAACGTTCCGGCGGCTATGTCGTGCGCCACGGCTAAATGAGCATCGAGCAGCACTCGCTTGGCAGCACGCCGGACGACGACATTGGATTCGATCGATATCGGGTCCGCCGTTTGAATCGCGGAAACGTGATGTTCCATCGCCTGCTTGTAGTCGTGCGCTGGACTAGCCGCGAGCATGTCCCCCAGCAATAGCAGCCCTTTCGCTTTCAACTCACCCGGCAAATTGGCGGCGCTCAGGACATCTTTGATTTCAGCGGCCGCTTCATCGTACTTTTCCGACGCGCCCAAAATGGCGGCCAGCGTCAAGCGATACTCGGCGTTTTTAGGCTGGGCGGCCAATGCGGCCTGTACGGCAACGAGCGCTTCGTCGTACCGAGCGAATTGGTTCAGCAATTTCGCCCGCAGCCACAAGGCGCGCGGATGGCCGGGTTGTTGCTTCAAGACATATTCAAGGTCGGCTAGACTGGCCCGGCAGCGAGTTTCCAGGTTCGTTTCGCCGCGCAGCACGAACGCCTCGACATCAATCGGCTCGAGTGCAACTTGCAGCACTCGTTTGCCGTCGGCGGCGAAATTAAACAAGACGCCGTGCTCCGGATACAGTTGGCCCAAAATTGCGCCGGCGTCGTCGGGAACCATCACCGGGCGAACGTCGTTGATTTCAAGTTTTTCCGCCAACGCCGCGGGCGGCATCGGCGTTTGGAGATAGATAACGACGAGCGTCACCACATTCTTCTCCAGCGTGATATCGACGCGAGGAAAATCGGCCAGCGAATACGACAGGATCGTTTGCTCGCCGTCCTTGCTGATTTCCTTGCCAACACCCCATTGCTTTTCCAGTTGATCGCTGAGCGTTGTCCCGGGCTTGACCCCGTTGAACTCGGCCGAGCCGATTTTGTCGGCGGCAAGCGGCAATGGATCGTCGAACTTATCGGCAAAGTCCATGTCGGCATCCGCCGGCTTCGTGGTTCTCTCGGCAGGGGTCGGTTGTGGTGCCGCGGGCAGAGAGCCGTCGCCCGGCTTCGCCCAGTCGTTGTCAGGCGAAACGATCTTCATGGTTGAAGATGGCTTATGGGTGGACTCGCGCGGCGGCGATTGCGCATGGGCCGTCGCCATGCAAATCGCGGCCAATATTGCGGCCGCAAAGAATTGACCGCGATGAACTTGCAAATTTCTGGCGATCCCTTGCATCGCGTGTTCCTCCTTGAACACTGTCGATGATGACGATAGAACCCGTCCGGGCGAAAGGTCTCGACCGGCGCGCAAAACTGCGCGGGCGGCAAAGGATAGCGATCTACAGCAACCCGGTCCAGCCGAATTTCAAGGCTGCTAGCAGGTGAGAAGTGCAGAAGTGCAGAACTGCCGAGGTTGATTGCTGCTTGAAGTTTACGCCGTTGTGAAACCCACCGCGTCAGTAAAAGCGACGCGGAAAAGTATGAGAAAACTTTTCGCAGCCACCCGTGCTGATGCGTTACATCACCGTGCTGCCTTGCTCAAGGTGAAAGTAAATTTGGCTCAGGCTAGCCTCAGCGCAAAAAAAGAACCCTTCGCAGGTGGGGCAGGAACCTACGAAGGGTGACGAGCTAAGGGTTGCCCCTCGCTCAGCACTACCACTTTCATCTCGCGATAGGCTTGCCGCAATCACCTATGTGGGTGGGCGTTAGAAAAATTCTGGTCGGCGACCAGGCATCGCCCCAACCATTGCCGCCGATTTTCTACTTGGAAACCCAGGATTTCTCGAAGAATACAGCGATATTGGTCCAATTTCCCTGGTGTCATCGCAGAATCACAAAAAACGTATATTTTCAGCGTAAGTTAATTCTGCAAAAGCACTTACGGCACCACCTGTCAAAACCAACATTCGCGCGCTCGCCCAGGCGTGATAAAATCAGTTGCATGGCCGAGAGTGAATGCTCGGGAAAGTCCCGCGCAACGCCTCGATGGCATTGGTTGGAGGGACGGGGAATAGTACAACGGGTTTTTGCGTCGGACAAAGTGGAAAATTTGTTTGCTCGTAGCGAGCAACCGCTTTTCGAAGCCCCGGCCAAGTTTTCATGGGTTGATTCAAGCCGTTGAGCCAGTATCGCTCGGCATCCTCAACGCGAGCGACGATCCCCGCTAGATCGGCATCCTAGACAACGTTGAAGCCGGATCGCTGCTTCGCGCTTGCCGATCGCACTGATTTTTATGGAGACACATTTTTTACTTCTATGGTCCAATTGATTTTGATTCGCCCGGGATGCACGGAATACGACCAGCAGGCACGCATCCAGGGTCGGCTCGATATCCCTCTTTCCGAAGCCGGCCGTAAGGAAGCATGGGCCGCGTCCGAAAGTCTACGAGCTTATCTGCCCAAAGCCCTCTACTTCGCATCTTGCCGCAATGCCGAGGAAACCGCCGAAGTTGTCGGCGAAGCGCTGAAGCTGAAACCGAGGGCAATCGAAGAGTTGCAGAATCTCGACCAAGGCCTTTGGCAGGGAATGCTGATCGATGAAATCCGCCACAAGCAGCCCAAAGTGTTCAAACAGTGGCAGGAACATCCTGAGACAGTTTGCCCGCCGCAAGGAGAAAGCCTTGCCGATGCCACCGAGCGGGTCGAATACGCGCTGGAAAAATTGGCCCGTCGCCATCGTCATGGGGCCATTGTGCTGGTCGCACCCGAGCCCTTGGCGAGCGTCATCCTCCATCGGCTGACGGGTGAAGAAATCGGCGATTTGTGGCATGCGGAAAATGGCTGCGGCAGAATCGAAGTGTTGCATTTGGATCGAAATTTGGCGGCTGTTGGCGCGGCCGGCTTGACGGACGGCCATCCAAATGGCCATTCCAACGATTTTGGCGCTCACGTCAACGGATCTACCGCGATCAGTCGAAATTGACGCCAGTGCTTCAACTGGAGTCTAATGAATGCTCGCCGCGCGCTGAGCGGCAATTGGGAAGTACATAAATCGGCAACCTTCTGGTGCTGCTCGCTCCTCAGTGAGTGGAACCGGCGAAAATTACGGGAATAAAACGTGGCCACGGTCGATGTCCAGTCCAGCGAGGCTCCGCCCACGCGTCGCCCCAAACGCGGCGTACCGGAAGGATTGTGGCTGCAATGTCCCGGTTGCCAAGCCACCATTTACAAGAAAGAAGCGGAGCGGCAACTCAACGTTTGTCCCGAGTGCGACTATCACCTGTACGTGCCGGCCAATGATCGCATAAATCAGGTGCTCGACGAAGGGACGTTCGAAGAATGGTTCTCCGAGTTGGCGCCTACCGATCCGTTGGGCTTCGCCGATAAGAAGCCGTATGCCGAGCGGCTCAAAGCTGAGCAAAAGCGCACCGGATTGCGCGATGCAGCCCTCGTCGGCGGCGGCATGATTCGCGCCCGCCGCGTGGCCTTCGGCGTAACCGACTCGGCGTTTATCATGGGCAGCATGGGCTCGGTCGTCGGCGAAAAATTAACCCGACTCACCGAACGCGCCACCACCGAACAACTGCCGCTCATCATCGTTAGCGGTTCGGGCGGCGGCGCTCGAATGCACGAAGGCATCTTGTCGTTGATGCAGATGGCCAAAGTATCCGCGGCGCTGGCCCGCTATCATCAACAGGGCGGCCTATTCATTTCGGTCCTCACCAATCCCACGATGGGCGGCGTCGCTGCTAGTTTTGCATCGCTGGGCGATCTCGTCTTTGCCGAACCCAAGGCGTTAATCGGTTTCGCCGGTCCGCGCACGATTAAAGCCACCATTCGAATCGAACTTCCGAAGGGCTTCCAAACCAGCGAATTTCTGCTGGAACACGGCTTTATCGACCGAATCGTCCGCCGTGCCGACCTAAAGAGTGAAATTGCCCGCACGATCGACTACTGCGGCAAATAAACACCGCTAGCGATCGCCACGCCCCATGCTTTGAATCGGCTGGCCCTGCATTCGGAATTGTCGCTGCTTCCACCACGAGCACAATTGTGTACAATTTCCGCATGATGGACATCGGTTCCTAATGCGCGTTCTTATCTCTGCTGTGTAGGATTGATATGGCTAAAGATAAGTTCGATCCGACCCGGCGTTTCCCCGTGAAGACCTTTCGTTGTACCGTCTGCGGCAAGTCTGTCGCGCTGCCGACATGGGGAAAAAAACGCAAATACTGCTCGATGAAATGCTCTCAAGCGGCAATCCGCGCCCGCCTCGAACAGCAGCGCAGCCGATAGGATCGCGCCAGGTAAATTTCCCACAGACGAGACGCCGATGACCAACAAATTGTAATCCGCGTTGATCTCTCTCAGCGCCCATTGATTGTCTCCTCCATAGACTGTTAATTCGATCCCGTGTCGTTTCACCAATCGCCGAGGCCCAGCGTGAAAAACTATCTCTTCGCTCTGTTATCAACCGCGCTGACAACCCTTTGCTGGGGCATTTATGGGCCACTGCTGAGTTGGGGTGGCGCAGACATGGGAGGTAGCCACTGGCTGCCGTTTATCTGCTTGGGGATTGCTTATTTTCTGATCGCTGTCATTGCTCCGGCAGCGTTGCTGCGCGTCAAAAGCGAGCCTGGCGGCTGGACGGCCGGTGGCGTGGCGTGGAGTTTTTTCGCTGGCGTGGCGGGAGCGATTGGCGCGCTGGGCGTGATTTTGGCTTTAAGCAATGGTGGCAAACCGCTG